>JAEZBW010000519.1 GCA_023426765.1 Bacillota bacterium | reverse complement strand
GACTGGCTCTGCTTCGACATACGCTCGGAAGTGCCGCCGTGCATGTACCCCGGCCTTATCATCGAGTACCGGATCAAGGCGCTTGCCGGATTGCCCATGGCCTGGGTGACGGAGATCACCCATGTCGCCGCGCCGGACTACTTCGTGGACGAGCAACGTTTCGGCCCCTATCGGTTTTGGCACCACCAGCACCATTTTCGTGAAGTAGGCAAGGGCGTCGAGATGACCGATATCGTCCACTACGCCATGCCCTATGGCATCCTCGGCCTTGCTGTCCACAAACTGGTCGTCGCGAAAAGGCTGAAGCAGATTTTCGAGTTCCGGCGGCAGAAGCATATCGAACTTTTCGGGTAGGGCGCAGGCCAAACAAAAGGAGGTCTACGGTGGATAACCGTAAGCCCTTTTCTCGTTGGATAACCTCTTGGCCTGGGGTTATACAGGCTCCAGGCTCGATTACCAGCTCGTGCAACAAGATGACGCCGTGAAGGTCTCCGGCCTCGTGGGGACAGATCTCCTGCGCAATATCGACATATTGTCCTTCGCGGATGGCGTCTACGTCGTTTGCGCCCTCTATGCGCCGGGATTTGCGGTGGCTACGGGCATTCTTGCATCCTCGCTTCTAGGAAAGGAGGGCCTGGAATTTAACTGGAACCGCCCACGCCAGACAGAATTTCAGGGGAATGGTTATCTGGGAGCCTCTTTCACCCTGGGGGCTTCCCCGGCGGAGGCGATTGGGGAATGACCTCTTCCCAGGCGACAAGCCGAATGCGCCGTAATTTTGCACGGCTGCCGCTGTCGGTCCGCGAAGCGGCCATGACCGACCGGGGAGCCCCGGCCGAAAGTCATGCTTTTTTCAGGAAGCAGGTCTTGAGCACCAATCCCTTGACCTTGTCGGCGTTGCACTCAATTTCCGCCGGGTCATCGGTGAGGCGGATGTTCTTGATCAGCGTCCCGCGTTTCAGCGTCACGGAAGAGCCCTTGACCTTCAAGTCCTTGGTGAGTGTGACGTTGTCGCCGTCCTTTAACACAGTGCCGTTGCTGTCCTTTACGATCACGTCGTCCATGCGGTGATGCCTCCGATTGCGAGTTGAGAGGGATGCCGACGTTGGAGCCGGCTTGAGAGGATTTGTTCGTTGCTTGCGGGGAACGTGAGATGAACAAATTAAATTTCATAGAGATATTCCTTGGGGTTGTAAACCTAACGCCTCTCGGAATGTTCGTCGTTTTTCATTGCCGAGCAGGTGTGTGCTCCACCGCTGCGTGATGGTGGTTGCTCCGCTGCTAGGGCCGACGCTCGTTGCACGCGTCAGCGTCCGGCGAGGGCGCAGCTGGCCGGGGAATACGGCGGCACGCCAAGGGGGCCAGGACGTCGAGGAGATCGTGGTTGCGATGATTGTAGCGGAATTCCGCTTCCTTGAGGATGAGCGGAAAGGCTTCGGCGGTCACTCCCCGCTGCTTGGCGAAAAGGTCCTTGGCGTAGGTCCAAAAGGGCAGACTGTCCACGGCAAGTCGGCTTGCGTCGTGCCGGACGAGCCGGGTTGGCCAGAACGCCGGCCCGCAGCCGACAAGGCTGCGGTACTTGCGGATCGGCGCGGTATAGACGACGCCGCCGACGCTGCCTGTCTGGAGACGGAAATTGTTTTTGTAATGCAGAATGGTCGCTGCGTCATAGGCGGCCACCACGTCGCAGATGATCTCGCCCTTGATGTCGATGACGCCGAAAACGGGCGATTCCTCGGGAGCAGGGCCACGCCGGCCCGTGCCGGACCCGGGATGCACGCCCATGCGGTACAGCGCGTCCGCGTCGAGGGATTCGGCCACCATGGCCCGCCGGACCGCATCCTGGGCTCTCAGGGCCAGGTCGTAGCCAATTCCCATTTGCCCGGCGATGGCCTTGGGGGCCAGGCCCAAGGCGAAAAGCTTGAGAAACCACAACCATTGTCGGCAATCGAAGGCGCAGCCCTTGAGGAAACGGCCGGTGAACTCGTGGAAGGTGTAGGCGCATCCCCGGCAGCGCAGGCGAGCGTCTCCCAGCCGGTAGGGCTTGGTCCGCAGACAGCGGGGACAGGCGATGCCGTCGTTTTCGCGGCACAGCGTCACGAAAAAGCGTCTGGCCCGGGCTTCCGAGGACACCAGGGCGGAAAACGCGTGCAATTCCATGATCGCCTCCACTGCGGCGTCCGCTTTTCGGAGCGCGAAAAATTTCCGCTGCATCTACTGTTAGGCAAATATCCCTGATTTTTCAAGTGATCAATGTCTTAGACGCGGACAGTTCGTGCCAAAATGGCTCACAGTAGCCTCGCTCTCGTTTGTCACGTTTCCATGAAACGGCTAACACGCAAGACATCCTGATCGTGTCGCCGGCCGTTGGGGACGGCGGATCGTCAACCCGCCATGGCCGCCGCCGGCCGGGCGAAGGGAGGGGTGTCTTCATGCCGCAGCGCGCCACCATCCGGCTCCATATCTGGCTGGAATCGGGGGACTCCATGGTCTTTGGCCTGGGACGCGTGCATTTGTTGGACATGATCGAGCGCCATGGGTCGTTGCGCCGGGCGGCCACGGCCCTGGGCATGTCCTACCGGGCGGCCTGGTGCAAGGTGCGCGCGACCGAGCGCGCCCTGGGCGTGTCCCTGGTCGAGGCCGGGGAGAACAAACGCGACGGTTGCCGCCTGACCGCCCAAGGCAGGGAATACCGGGAGCTGTTTCGCGAGTGGTTCGAGGCGGTGGAACATTGCGCCCTGACCAAGGCCGAAAACCTGTTCCCCTGGCCTGTGCGCGGCTATCTCCAGGGGGCTGACGATGAACGGCCGCTTGGCGTCCTGCCGCGCGGTCTGGCTCCCCAGGCGGTCTGAATACGCCCTGACGCCTCCCCTGTAAGGGGACGGCCCCGGCTGCCCGCCCGCCGCGAAGCCCTTGCCGCCGCCTGAAGGCCCGGAACTCTTCCGGGCCTTGTTTTTTGCCCTGTGACTTGCCCGCCTCCCTGCCCTCGCCCGACCCCGGGGCGAGGCCGCTCGCCATGTCGGCCGCCGTCCCCATGGCCTGGCCGTCGTCGGGGACGGGGAGCGGAGACAGGCGCGTTCCCAGGCCGTTTCCGGCCCGGACCTCCCGCTCGTCATGCCGTCGCCAACCATCGCTTCCCAAGGCCCCCTCGGCCATGGTTGGTCTGGTTATGTATTAGACAAAATACATATAACTAATTGATATTTTTAAATATCCATATTGACGCAAGCCCTGGCTGGAACTAGGCCGAAGCGTGAGTCCCCGTGCGGACGCGTTCTTCGGCGCATGAGCGCCGCAGCGCACGGGCCACCATAAGGAGGCTGCCATGGGAGTGTCGCGTCGAGGGTTTTTGAAACTGACCGGAGCGGGCGTGGCGGGTTTGGCGCTTGGCCGGTTGGGCGTCGATATGGGGCCGGTTGAAGCGTACGCCGCCGGACTGAAGATTGACGGAGCCAAGGAGTCCATCTCCATCTGCCCGTTTTGCTCGTGCGGGTGCAACACCTTGGTTTACGTCAAGAACGGCAAGATCATCAGCGTCGAGGGCGACCCGGATTATCCGGTCAGCGGCGGCGGACTGTGCGCCAAGGGCGCGTCGCTGCGTTCGTTGCACACCAGCCCCGAACGCCTGACCAAGCCGCTGTACCGCGCGCCGGGCAGCGACAAGTGGGAAGAAAAGGACTGGGACTGGATGCTTGGCCGCATCGCCCAACGGATCAAGGACACCCGTGACCGCGATTTTCGGGAGAAAAACGACGCCGGCCAGACCGTCAACCGGGTGGAGAGCCTGTTTCACCTCGGCTCCTCCCAGGTCTCCAACGAAGAGGCCGCCGTGCTCCACCAGATGATCCGGGGCCTTGGCATCGTGCACTTCGACCATCAGGCGCGCGTCTGCCACAGCTCCACCGTGCCGGCCCTGGCCGAGTCCTTCGGACGCGGGGCCATGACCAACCACTACAACGACATCGGCAACGCCGACGCCGTGCTCATCATGGGCAGCAACTGCGCCGAGCACCATCCCATGACGTTTAAGTGGGTCATCAAAGCCAAGGAGAAGGGGGCCACGGTCATCCATGTGGACCCGAAGTTCTCACGCACCTCGGCCCGCAGCACTTTCCATGTGCCCATCCGCTCCGGCACGGACATCGCGTTCCTCGGCGGCATGGTCAAATACATCCTGGACAACAAGAAGTACTTCCAGGAGTACATGATGGAATACACCAACGCCGCCTTCATTGTCGGCGAGAAGTATGCCTTCAACGACGGCCTGTTCTCGGGGTTCGACCCCAAGACCCGCAAATACGACAAGTCGGCCTGGGCTTTTGAAAAAGACGAGACCGGCCTGCCCAGGAAAGACCCGACCCTGGCCAACCCGCGCTGCGTCCTCAATCTCCTTAAGGCGCACTACGCGGCCTACACCCCCGAGCAGGTCTCGGCCGTGACCGGCGTGCCCGTCAAGGACGTGCTGCGCGTCTACGAGGCGTTTACGGCCACGGGACGCCCGGACAAGGCCGGCACGGTCATCTACGCCCTGGGCTGGACACAGCACACCGTGGGCGTGCAAAACATCCGGCTCTCGGCCATGGTCCAGCTGCTGCTGGGCAACATCGGC
>JAEZBW010000501.1 GCA_023426765.1 Bacillota bacterium | reverse complement strand
CTGGGCCTGAAATGCGATAAACTCCCCCTCCGGAAAACCTGGAATTTAACATTACCGCCAATATGGCCGGAAATTGTTCCGCCAGTAGTCATGGAATTTACCGCCAAGTTAGATTGGAGCTAACACCGCCCCCGGTATATAGATAACGTGAAGGTTACTATTTTTAAAATTTCAAGAGTGTACTGGCAAATACTTCTTTATATCAGTTGTCTTTTTCACCGATAATATTTATTACTCGTTGTTTTTCTTGATCAATTAGTTGATAAAAATATTCTTTCGGGTTAATGCCAAAATCGGGTTTTATTCTGTTACTTCCTTGATTAGCATTAATTAGATCAAAAATTTTCTGAGAATCTTTCTTGGAAAATATAGTTTCAATTAATGCTCCTATGCCACCGTCAGCATAAGTATTTATAAATATCATCTTTAATTGATTATCATTTGTTGCAAATAGAAAGATTTCATCCATTGTTTTTTCGTAATAGTGAAAACAACTCCAATTTGATAAATAATTCAAATCCCACGCTTGATTTCTACATCCGTTCAAGATTCTATTGATATCATCACTTCCATAATTCTTAGGGCCTTTAATTCCTATTTGATTTGTAAACAGCATTGCAACATACGTAAGAGTACTTTCAGAAATTAATAAATATTTATAATTCCAATTTAAAAAATCTATCATTTTTTCAAGCGGAGATAAATCGCGTTTCCTACATAAATATACAACGTGAAGCATTTCTGCGATATGCATTAATAAATGGTCATCTTCTTCGTTATACCGGATTTCTGTTATAAAAGGTTCAATAGGCAGAGAACACACAGGGATATTATTAATTGTACCTTCAGCCAAATGGAGCCAAGTCATACTTGGATAATAATCAAAAATATTATTAAACGCTCGTAGTTCTAATTTGGGTTCTCTTACATCATTAATATTAGTAGCGTACTCTTTCAAGGCTAAGCCTGCACTTGCAGATAGATTATTCATAATCATCCAAGTCATCAGAAGTGCTATTATTCGCATTTCCATTTCATCTTTAAGATAGCCATCTCGAGAAAGCTTTAAAAGGCCACTCAGAAGGTTTCTATCAAACATAACATAACCTTTTTTACTATTTTTTAAGCTTGAAATCGCCTTATAATCAATTTTCCCTTCACGTGAGTAGCGCGGGTGAAATATGAGTTGCAAACTACATACCGTTTTCCAGATAAAGTTACATTCTTCCCCCTCCATTATTAAAAAGCTCATACTTTCCTCTCTATAAGAAAAATTATAGTACTAAAGTGCTTTAACTATATAAATAGCTTGATGAATAGGTGTACAATTCTATTTAATAATGTTTATCCATTAAGTAATTCATCATATGATAGAACTATCCTGCTCCGTATGTAATGCACGGCAAATGCTCTCCAACACTACAAATCACTACTTTTTTATTAGAATAGTCTATATGAAAGTACACTCGCGAGTTAAATAAAGCTCCTTTAATGTGATAACTGACAATTACATTATATCCAAACGGTGTCTCGAACGTATGTTGTCTTTCATATGCTTTAAGAGTTTCCTCACTCTCAGGCGATGTACTGGGTATATTCTTACATTCGAAGTTACTCCAATTCCAATTTGAAAAATACTCCTCTAATCTAATTATTTTTTTTACTACATCAATAAACAAAATCTTTTCTATACTGTTAATCTGTTTTTTTATGTTTTCACAAAAAACTAACGTAGGGAAAGCAGTGCCTTTTCTTTCCCAAAATTCGACACCATTGCTCAAATTTAACTGATATCGTTTATTGTAATCTTCAATCAAGTTTTTAATTTTATACTCAGAAAGATGTTCTGGCATAGAAGCATTAGGTACAGATATTTCATTTTCGACTAATTTATAGTTACTATCAACAAAACTATAAGTACCCTTAATTTCAGATGAAGAAAACTGTTCAGTTCCAAGGCTTAAAGCAATGTTTTGATCAAGATAGCATTTTAACAAGGATTTGGAATTTTTCCCATCTTTAAAAGTAAAATCTTTATCATTAGTGTCTATATCATTAATAACCTGGGTTCTATTAATAAAAGAATTGAATAACTGATACAGATTTTTTTTGTCTTGAAGGACTTTAATGTCATTTCTCCAGTTATAAACAAAATATGCTTCAGCCAACTTAATATAATTTAAATCTTGAGTCAATATTACATCCCTTGAAACTCCTGATTTTATGGCAGTAGCGTATGTTTTCAAGAATAGCTCCATCTTTTCCATAGCATAATACTTATTCTCTGAGATCTCTTCTGAAGATAAATCATTAAAAATCATTTGTATATTCATTCAGAATAACTCCTCTACTGCTTTATCCCATTCATCAAAGAAACCTTCAGGCCAAAAAGATAGACGACCATCTGTAAAAATCTCAGGTGTATGTACCAAATGTTTTGCTTCGTTTCCTTCAACAGTTCTATCGAAAAACAGTATTTTCACTTCAGATGGTTCTATCATTTCTCTCTTTACCGACAATCTTATGCCATTAAGCACATGGTCACTATGGGTCTCGACAATAACCTGGACACCACCCGCAGATGCCAGAGATATTAATTCTCCCATTTTTCTTTGCCCTGCAGGATGTAAATGCGCTTCTGGATTTTCAATAATAACAATATCATTTTTGCTTGCTTTTAAAAGTGCTAGGATTACTGGTAATGTATAAGTTAAACCAAAGCCAACATTTGTAGGCCTGTAATAATTACTGACATCCGTATCGCTAATCCTGAATCTATATTTTAGGGAAATTAACTCTGTATTATCATGTTCCTTAAAATCTAATTGCGTATTAGGTACAATCTTGTCAAACCAACCAACAAGCTGATTTTTAAGGAATTTCTCAGGGATATGGTTGAGCAACACACTTTTATTGGTAATTTCATCTGCAGCAAATGCTGATAAGTATTGTATTGAGAATTCACCGCTGTTACCGATCTGTCTTTTGCTCAGTACCGTATAATCTGATTTTGGATAAACACTTTGCGGCACTATTCTTAGTGCGTTAATGTACTGAATGTTATCTAAAACTGAGTTAAAACTCTCTAAATCTCCATCAAGCTTTTCTACAGGCAAAAAACTACTATTGTTCTTATAATCATATGAAAATGTAATTTCTTCATTATCATTATATCTAAATGCCATTTGCACTTTTTTATAATCTGCATATTCACATAACAAGTCACTTCCATTACCGATTTTTACTAAATCTCCGTTTAATACAAGTGCTTCGTTTAACATTTTCTGTCTGCAAGTTTGGATAGGTAATAATAGTGACTGAATCATTGTTGATTTTCCCGTGCCATTCAAACCTGATAATACATTAAGATTCCCTAAATCAAAGGAGGCTTTTTTAAAACACTTAAAATTTTCTATAGTAATTCTATTAATCATTCAGAACTCCTCCCAGTATTTTTCTTACTACTTTAAACCTATATTTGATAAAGCTTTCAAAATTACCATTAAGTGAAGAAACAAACATAGCATCTTCGTTTAAAGTCTTCATAAACATATTATCAATTTCTTTACCTTTATTTTTCGCAATAACCATTTTATCTTCCGATAATTTTGCGAGTTCAACTGACCAAGTTTCAAATAAACCTTTATTTATTTGATTTCTCCTACTTTTATCGAATTGTTTTCTGAACGCATAAACCCCAAAAATCTGATAAGCTAAACGCATAGCAGAATAAAACTTTTTTTCTAGTATTAGTAATTCGTCCTTAGGGAGCTTATTTAATAATTTCATTCCATCAATTAAAAAGTCATCAATACTTCCTTTGTATTTTTCTTCCCCAAGCTTATAAAAAGAAATAAACCTTAATACAAACTCCCGATCCATCATTCTATCAGTTTTAATACTGCTATAAGTAGCAGTTTTGAAGTCATTGCTACTAGATAACTTTTTTAAAAAATCAGTAGCTTGTCCCTGATAAAGTGCATGACGGATTTCCTGCGGTTCTAATTTTAGTCCACCAGTATTTATTCTTTTAAATATATTGAATTTAATATTATCTGGAGTGCCAGGATTAATAATATAGGCTACAATTTGTGTCTCTTCTATTCTCCTTATATGAGTTCTAGTTAAATCATCTACTCCAAATCCTTCAAAGTCTTTTAAGAATTCAAGACTTTTCAGTTTAAGTGTTTTTGTCACGAAAAATTCCTTTATTGCTGTTAAACGCTGTAAACCATCTATAATTATCCAATTAGAATTGTTTGTTCCATCAAAATAGAATGCTGGTAAAGGTATTCTTAATAATAGTGATTCAATGAGGCGGCTTTTTTGTTCTGAAGTCCAAAGCCCGGGATTTCTCTGAAAATCAGGGAATAAGTCTATCTCTTCATTATGTAACCTCTTTATTAAAATATCGAAAGTTGGTGTTCTCATTGATATATCAACTTTTGATGGATCAAAAGGATTTAAATTTTCTATCGATTTAGTAAGAAATCTAACATCTTCAAAGTTTTGTATTTGAACGTCGGTATCATCCTCAACATCATCATGATATACCTTCAAACCTGCTTCTTCAACATATTTTAATACAGCACCCAATGTAATTAATTCAGTATCAATATCTTTTTCATTGGTGTTGTATATATCAGCTAAAGTATAAAAGCTTACTTTATTACCTTTTCCCTTAACAGAAGTTATCAGTTTATCCAAATCATCTTTCAGCCGCTTATTTTTTTCTATCATAAATTTCACCTCACAAAATATAATGTTTATGAGTATATAACATGAGTTATATGTAAAAAATGTTAATCAGGAGATGATATTTATGAGCAAATACCATATTGAGGTTTCTATTACTCCTGATAATAAGCACCTAAATAAACCTTACTTTTGGTGCATATTAAAACTTATAGGTACAGAATGGGTTAATGATGGTTTTGGCTGGAGTATAACCCCACAAAACGCATGGGAGGATGCAAATAAATACTACCAAAACAATCATTAATTGTAGTATGTTTCTTTTGTACCTATCCTCAATTTACTTAATCTACTTCCTTCTCTTTCCACAAACATTATATCGTATAAGTAATTGTTCTTAAAGACATTTTTTGCAGCTCATATCGATTTTTCTGATACATCATATTGTATATACATATTTCTTTCCCTGAACATATCCAAACATATAACTATGTTTGGATGTAAATGTGAAAAAACATATATACATCAAGGTCTGCAGTACGAATACAAATGATTGGATTTACTTAAAGCTTGCTTTTACTCTCCCGCATCCCCGCAAATGAACCCCCGAATACAATCTTCCATGACAAGCAAAAACAAGAAAAGAAAGTATTATCTATCCTCTAGCGGTAGTTTACAAGTTAATTAGTGCAAAATCTTCAATCCCTTTGATTTGAAGGCTTCCAGGGAGTGATTGGCGTATACCTAACTGTATTTCTTTTTTAACTGATATATTTTTTCTATCTGCT
>JAEZBW010000500.1 GCA_023426765.1 Bacillota bacterium | reverse complement strand
CGCTGTCCCGGGGCAGGTCCAGCGTGTCACAGAGCAGCGCCTTGTTGGCGGCGCTGATGGTGGCCACGAAGGCGGCGTGGCGCAGGCGTTGGGCCAGTTCGCCAGGGGACACGAAAATGTCGGCGGCATGGACGGTCAGGCTGAACGGGATGCCGGTCAACCGGTGCAGGTAGTCCAGCATCTCGGTCTGTTCCCAGGCGAAGTGGCTGTGCAGATGATTGACGCCCCGGGCGAGGAAGAAGTCGGCCAAGGCGGCGGCCTTGATCCGGCTTTTCCAGGGAATGCCGTGCTGGCCTCGACCCAGCAAACAGCCCAGGGATCTTGCGGGCGATGCCGCCAACAAACGGGCGTGGCTCCTGGCCAGCTTCGCGAGGCGACGCTTGTCGATGTCGTTCCAGTAAAGCCGCGAATCCGCATCGTCCGGACGCCATCCGCCTCCCTGGCCCTGACCCGGGGCGTACAGGGCGGCAATGACCGGAGGCTGGCCCGTCAGGTCAGCCACGGTCCGTATTTCCCGGGCCACGAAGGTCTCCGAGAGCACCGGAAAGGTGCGCAGGAGGTAGCCGATGCGAGGAGGTGAAAGGTGCGGCATCATGACGGGTTAAGATAACGGAAGAGTTTTGTTTTGTACCATCTGAGATTTTTTAAAAATCCATCAGGGGCGATGAGTTCAAGAAATAAGGGAATGGTTTCAGATGAGACATAGCAATGGCGGAGCGAGTGATAAAAGAGTTTTCGAGACTCTGGTTTGTTGGACATTTCATAAAAGTATCTTCTTGAGATCAAGAAATATAGTTTTCCTTTTTGGCGGTTGACAATTTTTCGTAATGTTCTGTCTGCATTTGTATTGTCGCAAAAGACGTCGAGTGCTTTTATGGCTTGAAGAAGGATTTCAATCCTGTCGGCGGACGCGCCGCCTGGGTGTCTTCGGTAAAGGGTCAATTTCTCATCGACAAAGCCGATGTTATGTTTCAAAGAACAGCGCATAAAGAATTCATAATCTTCCGAGCCTTGAAGGCGCCTGTCAAAATGGCCGATGAGCTCTATGAGCGTTTTGGAGACAAGAACAGAGGACATGTTTATGCCGCAGTATTGCAGCACGTCGTCAAAGCAATTTCCATTGGCAAAGTATCTGAAGTGTGCAGTGTTTTCTATGAGGTCGCCGTTTGGGCCGATCAGGGTGGCGTCGTTGTGGACAAATTCGATAGTTTTGTTGTTTTGAAGGTGGTTGATTTGTTTTTCAAGTTTTGTTGGCAGCCATAGGTCGTCGGAGTCAAGGAATGCTAGGTAGTTTCCGCTGGCGACGGCGATGCCGGCATTTCTGGCCATGGATATTCCTTGATTATGCTGGTAAAAATACAAAATTTGTTTGTTGTCTATAAGGTCTTGGATGGTTTCTCGGCTGTTGTCCGTAGAGCCGTCGTCGATAACGATGATTTCATAGGCAGGGATAGTTTGGCGCAATACGCTGTCAATGCATGGCCTTATGTATGATCTGCGATTGTAGAGTGGGATGATGACTGAGATCCTGGCGTCCATAGTCATGAATCCTTTGTTTTTATGAAGCTTGTTTTTGTGTGTGATTGTGCGTCGTCTTGGTGCAGTGTCGTATTGACGTCAAAAAAGGCGCTCGGCCAGGCAAACTGATAAGTGCATGCCCTAGGCCAGTTGTCTCCATTGGGCGTCAAGCAGAATGAATCCTTCGGAACCGACGACGTTGCGAAAATGTTCTTCTCCCTCGACTTGGAAATTGAAGAGATTTTCGCCATAGAAGCTGTTTTTCTCCACGAGGCCGCTGCTGACGCCCAGGCGAAGGGAATAGATGCCAGGGGTGAAAGGCAATTGGGCGATACGGCATATCGCTTCGTGTTCGCCGGGGGGCACTTCATCGACATCTATTTCGTAGCGGCTGCTGTAGGTCGTGAGGTATAAAAAATCCGCAGTATGCACGCCAATGCCAAATTTTGGACGAGTCAGCGGATGGGCATTGCGGTATCGTATGCGTATTTCCACGGGAGTATTGCTTCTAACAAGTTTGAGCGCTTCCCCATTGCCGTTGGTTATGGCCAAAGACAACAGTTCAAAGCCGTCGAGGCTCTGGAATGCGCCGCGATGAGCGGCGGTCCGATCGTGGATGATCTTGTCGCTCTTTTCAAAGAAGGTGTGGCAGACCTCTTGTGTCGGGCCGTCGGCCACGATCCTGCCGTGCTCAAAGAGCAGCACTCGGGTGCAGATACGTTGTACTTGGCGGATGTTGTGGCTGACCAGGAGCACGGTCTTTTGCTGCTTGAGGATGAGGTCTTCCATCTTGTCGAAGCACTTGCGTTGGAAGGCGATGTCGCCGACGGCCAGGACTTCGTCCACGATGAGGATGTCGGCCTCGATGTTGGTGGCGATGGAAAATCCCAGGCGCACCTTCATGCCGGAACTGTATTTCTTGACGGGCGTGTCGGCGAACGACGCGATCTCGGCAAATTCGAGGATCGGGTCCACCAGCTTCATTATCTGTTTGTGTTTGACACCGAGAATGGAGGCGTTGAGGAAGATGTTCTCTCGGCCGGTCAGTTCGGGGTGCAATCCTGCGCCGACCTCAATGAGCGGGGCCACGCGCCCCCGGACCTTGACGGAACCACTCGTCGGGCTGGTGATGCCGGAAAGAATCTTCAGCAAGGTGGACTTGCCTGCGCCGTTGGAGCCAATGATGCCAACGACCTCGCCGCGTTCAATGGAAAAGTCGACGTCGTCAAGGGCCGTAAACAGCTTCTGTTTGCGGATGGGGCGGCCAGAAAGCCGATAGATCGCGTTCTGTACGAAGTGCTTGAGCGTATGCAGCTGGCCAAGCTGGAAGCGCTTCGTCATATGGGATACTTCAATAACAGCCATGCTTCTTGCTACTCCTTGTGGAACAGGTGCTAGTTCCAGTATCGTTATGATTTGTCGGTCAGTCGTTTGCTGATTTACATTTCTCTTTGTCGCAAACAGGCAGGGCTGTTGCGCGAATTATGCTAGATGACGTCGGCGAATGACGTTTCAGCGCGTTTAAAGACTTCGTAGCTCAGCGGCAGAGCCATGCAAACGAGCGTCAATCCTGGCCAAATAACGTTCCAATCCGGAGGTTGTCCCTGAAGCAAGACCTTTTGGAAGGCGTCTACGATGCCAACAAGCGGGTTTGTCGTGTACAGAAGGTATAACAAATCCGAAGATGCTCCAGCGGCCTGCTTTTCCAGCAGAGTCTTCTTGACGAGGCTGAGAGGGTAAATGATTGGTGAGGCGTACATGACCAGGGATATGGCCACTGGCAGCAATTGGGCCACGTCGCGGTAGAAGACGTTGCAGGCCGAGCCGGCCAGATTCACGGCCAGGGCGGCCAGGACCAGATAGGCCAGCAGCAGGGGCAGCCAGAGGATTTGATCCGAGGGATACAGGCCGTACCACGCCATGAGCCCGAACAGGACGAGCATGTCCACGCAAAACTCCACGACCTTGGTCAACACCGCCACCAGCGGGAAAATCTCCCGGGGAAAATAGATTTTCTTCACGAGAGTGGCGTTGTTGACGATGCTGACGACTCCCAGGGCCACGCCTTCCTGGAAAAAGACCCAGGGAATGAGGGCGGTGAAAGTGAGCACAGGATAGGGGACGGAGCCGCTGTCGATGCCGATGAAGGAGCGCATGAGCGTGAAGACCAGCATAAGCATGACGGGCTTGAGCAGGGTCCAGGCGACGCCGAGGTAGGCTTGCTTGTAACGGACGAGTATTTCTTTCCAGACGAGGGTCCACAGTAATTCCCTGTATCGAAAAATAGCACTTGTGCTCTTTAAGTGAAGCATATCGTTTCCTTGTCACAGCGATATATAGCGCCGTATCATTGAGCCAAAGACATTCGCCAGCGGTACAGGCAGTTGACGCCAAAATGATGCGAGCATAATTCGTGTGTAGCTCGGTTTGTTGAAGGATATTGTTGTGCTTTGGTGAGAAGTGGAAGGATCGAAACGACGCCAGACAAGGCCGCGCTCGCGTGCTCCCCATTGTTGCTTGAACTTGTACGTGCCGCTTCCTACAGTTGATCGTCCCATGTCTAACTCGGTCAGGCC
>JAEZBW010000486.1 GCA_023426765.1 Bacillota bacterium | reverse complement strand
GTGCCTGCACCATCCGGGAATCCGCAAGGCCAGCTTGAAGCTTTTTTTGTTGAAGCCATCCACCTTGATTTTGATATTGCCGTTCCAGGGATAATCGCTTTCCTGACAAATCATAAAGGTTTCACCGTTCATTTCGATTTCAGCTTTTCCACCGATATACAAATGCGCATACAGGGTGTCCTGATGGACAGAATAAACATACTGCCCCAACGATGCCAACAGCCTCGCGATGTTCGGCGGGCAGCAGGAACAGCCGAACCACTTTTGCCTGACCGGCTTCACATGGCGCCTTCCCGGATTTTTTTCAGAGGCCTCGGGCCAGACCTCAAGAGGATTTACATAGAAGAAATGCTTTCCGTCACGGGACATGGAACCCAATACAATATTATACAAGGCTCGTTCCATCACATCTCCGTAGATGCCATCCTGCTCTAGCTGCTGCATTCTGTGGGCAAAAAATATCAGGCCGATGGAAGCGCAGGACTCTGCGTATACGGTGTCATTCGGCAAATCGTAATCGAAGGAAAATGCCTCGCCATGATGGGTCGAGCCGATTCCACCGGTAACATACATCTGCTTCAGCGTCATATTGTTCCATAAGCGCCTGCAGGCATCAAACAACCCTTTGTCACCGGTTTCCCTGGCGACATCCGCCATCGCAGTGTACATATACACTGCCCTGACCGCATGGCCGACGGCGGCTTTCTGTTCCCGAACCGGCTCATGTGCCTGATGGTAACACAGATCCGGAGGCGGAACCTGCATTTTGCTCCAATGCGAAAATCCCTTTCTTTGTTCCCATTCCTGATTGAAGAAATTGGGTTCCTTTCCCCGCTCATCGATAAAAAATTGGCTTAGCTTCAGATATTTCTTGTTTCCGGTTGCCTGATACAGCTTCACAAGGGCAAGCTCTATCTCCTGATGCCCGTCATACCCCTTCAGCTTTTCCGGTTCAGACCCGAATACGGCATCAATATGGTCGGCAAAGCGGCACATGACATCCAGCAGCTTCCTCTTTCCAGTTGCGTAATAATAAGCGACGGCAGCTTCCATCATATGTCCGGCTACATAAAGCTCATGGCATTCCTGCAGGTTTGTCCACCTTTGACCCTTTTCCTTGATGATAAAGTATGTATCCAGATATCCGTCAGGCTGCTGTGCTTTTTCGATCATGTCAATCATCCCATCGGCAATGCGTTCCAGATCGGGGTCAGGATGCGTTGCCAGGCTGTATCCGACGGCTTCCAGCCATTTGGCAACATCACTGTCCTGGAACACAAGCCCGCCGAATTCGCCATCCTCAAGGCCTGCAGCAATTCTGAAATTCTTTGCCGCATGGCTGGGCTCCGCACCTGGAACACGGTCGTTCAGGGCTTCCCACTGGTAGGGGATCACTGTGTTTCTCACAAGATCCAAATACTCTGTCCAGAACCTGTCGGAGATCCTTACTTTTTCAAGGGGGACAGGCTGGGCTGTGCTGTTTTTTTTCATCATCATTCACGCTCCTGTCATCAGGTGTAAAAACTGCATATTGCTAAAATTGCATAGCAACCCTTCATGATAAGTATTGCATAAAAATGTGGCATCGAACAACCCCTTGTTCTCAGTTACTGCTAAATTATTGCTGTCGTGAACGGAACGAAGGCGTTGATCCGGAAAAACCTTGCTTACAGTTACAGTAAAAATCCTGCAGCCACTCCTATGAGTGCTTGCAAAAAGGTTAAAACCCAGGCGCTGAAAGCGTCCTGCTTAAAAGGAAAGGACAGCCGGACGGCAATGATCACTCGGCATCCTAAGGTTCGAACACGGAACTGGGGTTTTCCGGAAAATGGCGGAAAAGAAATGGGAACCTTCAACAAATAATTATATACATGTAAATTCCACAGTACACATAAATTACCAATGGTTGACAATGCAACCTGACGTTGCTACAATAGGAATATGTGACATGAATTAAACACTGAGTTACAGATGTTTCAGGTGAATTTCGGCACGATAGCGGTTTTTTTATCCTTTCGCCCAAATATGTATTGGGTCTCATAAAAAATATACAAAGCCTGAAATCAAGAAAGGAATCAAACAGACTGCAATTTCAACTTTCCCATCTTTCATATATTGTGATAAACAGACACCGGTTTCGTAATTCATCCCTCGGTTTCGAGGGAATAGTTATATTGGAGGTTGAATCATGAGCAACACATCGTATAATCCCTATGCGATCGCACAGGAACAATTTGATTCCGTAGCTGCGAAAATCGGTCTTGACAGCGCCACTTGCGAGCTGCTGCGCCAGCCGATGCGGGAGTATCACTTCTTAATTCCGGTGAAAATGGACGACGGAAGCGTGAAGGTTTTTAACGGCTACCGCATCCAGCACAATGATGCCAGGGGCCCTGCAAAGGGTGGAATCCGCTTTCACCCACTGGAAACGGTGGATACCATCCGGGCGTTATCCATGTGGATGACCTGGAAATGTTCCGTTGTTGACATACCGCTGGGCGGCGGAAAAGGCGGCATTATCTGTGATCCCAGAAACCTTACCGAACGGGAGCAGGAAAGGCTGTGCCGCGGCTGGGTCAGGCAGCTGGCCAGGAATGTAGGCCCCTGCCAGGATGTACCGGCGCCTGATGTCATGACGAATGCGAAGCATATGCTTTGGATGCTGGATGAATATGAAACCATTCAGGGTGCCAAATATCCAGGCTTTATCACCGGCAAACCGGTGGGAATGGGAGGATCTCTCGGGCGAACCGAAGCAACCGGTTTCGGCGTCATCTATGTCCTGCGTGAGGCATTAAAAAGGCTGGGCCTGCAAATTGATAAAACCTCCGCAAGCTTTCAGGGGTTTGGCAATGTGTCACAGTATGCGGTCAGACTTTATCAGCAGCTGGGCGGAAACGTTATGGCCATTTCCTGTTGGGATGAAACCGACAAGAAAGCCTACACCTTCCGTAAAAAAGATGGCTTTGATCTGAACGCTCTCACCAGAATTACCGATTCATACGGCACCATCGATAAGGATAAGGCGAAGGAACTTGGGTGCGATATCCTTCCCGGTGACGCATGGATTGAGCAGGATGTAGACATCCTTGTTCCGGCAGCACTTGAAAACCAAATTACCTCTGTAAATGTACATAATATCAGCAAACAGGTAAAGGTGATCCTGGAAGCGGCAAATGGCCCCACAACACCGGATGCCGACAAGGTCATCGACGGGCGCGGCATATTCCTGATCCCGGATTTTCTTGCCAACGCAGGCGGCGTGACATGCAGTTATTTCGAACAGGTACAATGCAATATGAATTATTACTGGGAAAAGGATGAAGTTCTGCAAAAGCTGGATACTAAAATGACATCGGCTTTTAATGCGGTGTACGAACTGGCCGTCAGCAAAGGCTTAAAAATGCGGGATGCGGCATATGTTATTGCCATCAACCGCGTAGCTCAGGCCGTAAAGAGCCGTGGTTGGGTGTAAGCCCCGGAGGACTCTCATATGGAAAATAAAGCAGGTGCATCGGACAATTTACTCAGCAGCCTGATGGAGCGGGAGAAAGAATTAAATTGCCTGTATATGATCGAAGAAATCATCTCCGACAGCCATCTGTCCATTTCGGAAATTTTCACAGCCATTGTGAAGGTGCTTCCTCTGGGGTGGAGGTTTCCGGATTTATGCTGCGCGGAAATCATATACAATCACTGCAACTACCAGACCGAGGGGTTCATTTCCTCGCCGATCGCCGAAACATGCGCGATCAGAACCGAGGGAAAAACGGTGGGCTCCATTCATGTTGTGTATATCCGGGAGGTTCCCAGGACCCCGGAAGGGTATTTTCTTGAAAAAGAGCGTAAGCTGATCAGGACGGTGGCGGAGCGCATCGGGCAAATCATCGTGTACCGCCGGATGAAGTCTGTTGTAAACAGCTGGGACAGTTCGGTACAGCCATCCGATGAAGGTGGAAACTCCGCCGGATGGAAGGCGATCATCGATTTTTTAAAGAATTCCGATCACAACCTTCTGTTGCATCTGTGCCGCAAAGTGATCAATCATCTGTTGATTCTGGGGATCAAGGAAGCTTCCGAAGTGTTGAACGATGCACCTGTACCCAATAATATTGAAGCAATGTACACCAACTCGCCCACGCTGCTTGAACCCATCAGTGATATCACCGTCATGAGCGACCGGGCCTTCCCGCTTGCCGAACAGCACATTGGAAGCAGGGAACTCACCGCGCAGGTACAAAAATGGGTGATGGAAGAGCGGGCTCATCCTCTGGCCAAGGCCATATGGTCCATTCAGCCTTCCCTCCGCAATATTATTGAAGAACTCGGGAACATCCGTCAGGTCTCAAAAAACGATACGCTGCAATACTCCACAAAGGGAAGATGGCTTACAGTGGGGCTTATCAGCCGTATTCTTACCGAAAGGACCGAGTTTATCAATATCGCGAAGAAATTTATCAACTATACGGATTTTTCCGAAATTTGCAGCCGGATTATCCATCCGATGGGCAGCCGCGGCAAGCTGGGCGGAAAAAGCACAGGACTGTTTCTTGCGCAAAAGGTCCTGGAGAAAGAAAGCCATAATAACCCCCTGCTGGAATCGATCCGCATCCCCAAAACGTGGTACGTCACCACCGACGGCATTACCGATTTTTTGCAGTACAATAATCTTGAGGAACTGAATGAACAAAAATACAAGGATATTCAGGAAATCCGCATTGAATACCCCAACATCATACAACTGATGAAAAACGCGAAGTTTCCGCCTGAGATGATGAAAAGCCTGTCGGTTGCGCTGGATGATTTCGGGGATACACCCATCATTGTCCGAAGCTCCAGTATTTTGGAAGATCAAATCGGTGCGGCTTTTTCAGGCAAATATAAAAGCCTGTTCCTGGCAAACCGGGGAGCGAAGAGCGAACGGCTGAAAGCTTTGAAGGATGCAATTATCGAGGTATATGCATCGGTTTTTGGTCCCGATCCGATCCAATACAGGGCTGAAAGGGGTTTATTGGATATCCACGAAGAAATGGGGATCATGATTCAGGAGGTTGTCGGAAAACGGGCCGGCAAGTATTTCTTTCCTCTGTTTTCGGGCGTGGCATTCAGCCATAATGAATACCGGTGGTCTCCCAGGATTAAACGCGAAGACGGGCTGATCCGGTTTGTTCCCGGGCTAGGAACCCGTGCAGTGGATCGTGTATCCGACGATTTTCCGGTACTGGTATCGCCGGAGCAGCCTGGAATCCGGGTGAACAGTGTTCCGGAAGAAATGAGAAGATACGCCCCGAAAAAGATGGATGTTATCGATCTGGAAAATGCGACCTTCGAGACGGTGAATATAGACACGTTATTGACCGAATGCGGGGATCACATTCAGGGAATTGATAAAATTGTGTCTGTGTCTGAATTTGATCACATCCACAAAACAAATGTTTTTAACATTCAATTTGGAAAAGATGATTTGATCGTTACCTTTGACGGTATCATCACAGACACCCCCTATATCCGGCAAATTGGGTTAATTCTTAAAACTCTGAAGGAGAAGCTTGGCTTTCCGGCCGACGTGGAATTTGCCTGTGACGGCAGCAACCTGTATTTGCTGCAATGCAGGCCCCAAAGCTCGGCCGGGGACGATGTGGCCGCACCCATCCCGCAGGATATACCGCAAAAGGACATACTCTTTTCAGCAAACCGATATATTTCAAATGGCCTCATTCAAAACATTTCCTATATTGTTTATGTCGATCCGGATGAATACGGTAACCTGAGTGAGCTGGAAGAGCTGAAGGCAATCGGCAGGATTATCGGGTATGTGAACTCGCTTCTTCCGAAACGTCAGTTCATCCTGATTGGTCCCGGCAGATGGGGAAGCCGTGGAGATATCAAGCTGGGCGTTTCGGTAACCTATGCCGATATCTGCAATACCGCCGCTTTGCTGGAGGTCGCCCGGAAAAAGTCGGGCTATATGCCCGAGTTGTCCTTCGGAACGCACTTCTTTCAGGATCTGGTTGAGGCGAACATTAAATTCCTGCCTTTATATCCGGATGAACCGGGAAATCTGTTCCATGAAAGGTACCTGACCAAGTCTGAAAACATCCTGGGGGCTCTTCTTCCGGAGTACCAAAAATATGAACATGTTGTCAGGGTCATTCATGTCCCGCATACTTCCCATGGGTTCACCATGAGCATCGCGATGAATGCCGAACTGGAAACCGCTTTGGGCTTTTTAACCCCTCATCCGATAAGAATACGGCAGGAGATAAAGTCTATTGAATATGGTGATTATACAGGTGAAGAAAAAGCCTGGCGCTGGCGGTATCACATGGCTGAACAGATTGTTGCCCGGATGGATTACAGCAAGTTTGGCGTGGTGAAAGTCTATCTGATTGGAAGCACGAGTAACGGGAATGCCGGGCCCGGGAGCGACATTGATTTATTGATTCACTTCAGAGGAAACAGCCATCAAAAACAACAGCTTATGTACTGGCTGGAAGGCTGGAGCATTTGCCTGGCCGAAATGAATTATATGAAAACAGGATATCGGATGGATAAAATGCTGGATGTTCACCTTGTTACCGATGAAGATATCCGCAATAAAGATTCCTTTGCGTTAAAAATCAACCATGTCAGTGAGCCTGCGCAGCTGTTAGAGAAGGGGTAACATTAACACAAAAAACGGTTCTTCTGTACCGAATAGCACAGAAGAACCGTCCCATTGTGTCACACCGGATCATACAGATGAATCGTTCTCTATATTTTTACAGGTGATAATCACCAGCAGCTTCGGGCTGATAAATGATTTTTCTGATCTGAATTTCTGTCACTCCGGAGGGCACCTCCCATTCGATTGTATCTCCCTCCCGATAACCTAAAATAGCAGTTCCAATCGGTGAGAATATGGATAATCTCTGATCCGACCAATCGGCATCCTGCGGATATACCAGCGAAACCTCAACTTCATCCCCATTCAGGCATAATAATGCCCTGGAATTCATTGTGATGATATCATTGGGCAGTTGATCGGGTTTTACGACGGTTGCCCGATCAATTTCATGCTCCAGATCGGTAATGGCCCTGTCGGTAATGGTTTCATCAAAAAGTACACCCTTGAGAAGTCTTTTTAACCGTTCTCTGTCTATTTCGGTAATATAAATCACATCCGATGCACCTGCCCTTTCCTGAATGGTCTTCATATACTGCTCCATGGTGATTTCAAAATGCTTCATGGTTTGTGATTCGCGCTGCAAAACAAATCCTGCGCGAATGAAAGCCTGCATGGAGCGTTTGTTGTCCCTGTGAATGTTTGCCGTAACCTTTTCAGATCTGAACTCAAAAAAGGCGATTTTCAAGCTCTCCCGAATGGTGCTTGTCCCAAGCTTTTTTCCCCAGTTGTTCCTGTCTCCTATGACGATCACCATTTCGGTTTCAGTATTTTTTTTCACAAGCCGAACAAACCCCACAGGCGTTTTCTGCTTGTTACAGGCCATGTAGAACCTGCCGCTGCGGTTGAAAAATTGTGTTAATACCGGCTGTTGAACCCTGTTGATCACCTGTTCAATATTGCAGGAAACATCCCTGGGGTCGCTTAAATATTTTCTGACTTCTTCATCCCGTAACCATTGAACTAAAGTGAGAGCATTTTCCCGGGTTACTTCGGGACACAAAAAAATAAAAGGCTCTTTCATTTTTACTACATCCTCTGTCGTAATCATAAAAGCCTTTCATAGAAAAGAAATACTATGACGGTTCTTTTTATAACTTCATTATATCGAACTGGAAGAGAAATGTCAATTCCTTAAGAACGGTTACAAAAAATGTAAGCGGATGGGAAATACTGCAAACCAGCTGCGTGATCATGCTATCAGGCGAAACAGCCTCGGGGAAGTATCCGGTGGAGACGCTTGAGACCATGTCGAGAATAGCCGAAAAGGCCGAGAATTCGATGGATTACTGGAAGAGGTTTGTCAGCGCACAGTTTGAGATGATGCCCACCATAACGAATACCATCAGCCATGCCACCTGCACAACAGCCATGGATTTGAAGGCTTCCGCCATTATCACGGTAACGAAGTCCGGGCACACAGCCCGAATGATCTCCCGGTTCAGGCCGGACTGCCCGATCATCTCCACAACGGTAAGCCCAAAGGTTCGGCGGCTTCGGCCATCATTGTCGAAGAAAGCGAGTTGAACAGCCATGCGGCAACCGTCGGTATGGCCCTTGATAAACCAGTCATTACAGGCGCACAGAATGCGCTGAATATCCTGAAAAGCGGATCGGTTGTGACAGTGGATGCCGATCGGGGGATTGTCCACTATGAAAAAACAGGCTCCACGATTTAGCTTGCATTTCAGAGGATGGGTTGCAGCGCTTTGCAACCCATTTTATTTTTCGGATGGGCTATGAACCTTACTGCCCGGTTTGATAGCTTAAGTTTTAGGTAGTAAACAGATATAAAGAATACTTGGTATATGAAAATCTTCCTGCTGCCATTATGATAAGGATAAAGGGGGAATGATGATATGGCAATACAGTTTAGAAATTATACCGCTGAAGCGGGAATAACAGAAGACTACTACAAGGTCCGGGAGTTTTTCATCAAGCTAAGGTATGCAGAATTTACATATGTACGGTGGGATTGGATGATCACCCATCTTGGGCTTGACAAGTCTGCCGTCGGTAAAATCGGCGTATGGGAAGACAATGGCGAAGTCGTTGGCGTGGCAACCTATGATACCCGCATTGGTGATTGCTATTGCATGACACTGCCCGAATATGCGTTTTTAAAGAAAGAACTGCTGTTATATGCAAAGGATAATCTGGCGAATGAAGGCAAATCCACCGTGGTCATCTCGGATCAGGATTTGTATTTCCAGAGTGTAGCAGCTGATTTGGGTTATATCGCTACACCCAACAGGGAGTATGATGCTGCTTTTTACCTTGACAAAACGTCCACAGCCTATAAGTTACCGGAAGGCTTTCATGTGACCACAATGAAGGAAAACTTCAATCTGTATCAGTATCTGCGCGTTTTGTGGAAGGGATTTAACCATGAGCTGAATGGTGAAGGTCCGTTTCAGTTTACGGGAGAAAAAGAGAAAGCGGCACATCAGGAGATGGTTCGGCCTAATGTGGATCTTAGCCTGAAAGTGGCGGTGGTTGCACCGGAAGGAAATTTTGTTTCATATTGCGGTATGTGGTATGACCCCAGGGCAGGCTTTGCCGTGATAGAACCGGTGGCTACGGATCCTGATTATCGTATGAAGGGCATGGGCAAGGCAGCTGTTCTGGAAGGAATCCGCAGGGTTGGCGAGCTAGGTGCAAAAGTGGCGTATGTGGGTTCTTCACAGCAGTTTTATTACAGTATAGGAATGCGACCCTACGCTGCGTCTACCATCTGGAGTAAAAAGTAATAGAGCAACACAAGGAACATTCAGAAATGTTAAAATTACAGTTTAATATCAACCTGAACTAAGTGAAGGATCTACTCTGGAAGAATGGGTAGATCCTTCGCTTTATTCAGATTGTTAAACCCCTTGACAAAGAACATGTGTTCGGTATAATAATGATATGACGATGAAATGAGGGTATCGTGCATGATGGACTATGTTTTGAGCGCCTCAAAAGATAAGGATTGCTTTATTATTTACATGAAGGGCAACGAAATCACCCAACGAAAAATACGGGTGATGGAAATTACCGAAGACTATGTCCGGGCCTGGTGCTATTTGCGCAATGAACCAAGGCTGTTCCGGAAGGAAAACATATTGTCTGCTTCTTTGGTTCCGCCGTTGGGATATCTGAAACGGGAAAAACCACCCGGCGGACTTTACCACTAAGGACACAATAAAACACTCAAGGGGAACCGAAAAACTGGTATAAAATAACAAAAGCTTTTCATCAGATAGCGTAAAACCGGCATCATCAACTGAAAAAAACCATCAAACCTATTGCTGGAGCAAAAACAGCAGGTTTTTTCATAAAACAACGCATAGCGCTTTCTTTTTCATGGGGAAATGTGTCGAAAAGTTATACAAATCCTAGAACCATTGTGAACACTGTATTTGGTCAATTTGCACAAAGAATCTTCCATTTTTCCAATTGACACTAGATATTGTATTATGATAGTATAGTTCCATCAAGATGTAGAGAACTTGGGGAGGCACTCAGAATGCTGGAGAAGATACGAAAGAGAGACGGAAGCGTAGAAAAATTCACTCCCGAAAAAATCAGTTCGGCAATCTTCAAAGCCGCAGTCGCATGCGGGGGAAAAGATTTCAACACCGCACAAAAGCTCACCGATGAAGTTGTCAGGGTTGCAAATGAAAAATTCTCAAATCAGATACCCGAAGTGGAACAAATCCAGGATCTCGTTGAGTACGTCCTCATTGAAAACGGACACGCCCAAACAGCAAAAGCTTACATATTGTACAGGGAAAAAAGAAAGAGCGCCAGGGAAATCAACGCTTTAATCGGCGCTACAATTGACATGTTTACCGACTACCTGGGCGACAACGACTGGCAGATCAAGGAAAATGCAAATACCCAGAAAAGCGTCAACGGCCTGAACAATTATGTCCGTGAAACATTTACAAAAAAGTACTGGCTGTATGAGGTTTATCCCGATGAAGTCCGCAGGGCTCATGAAAATGGAGACTGTCATATCCACGACCTTGGCTTCTTTGGGCCATACTGTGCCGGCTGGGATATCCGCCAGGTTTTAACCGACGGTTTCGGCGGCGTACCCGGAAAGGTTGAAAGCAAACCGCCAAAGCACTTAAGAAGTCTTCTTGGCCAAATCGTCAACTACACCTTCAGCACCCAGGGTGAAACAGCCGGGGCACAAGCGTGGTCTTCCTTCGATACCTACTGCGCTCCCTTCATCCGATATGACAATATGACCTACCTTCAGGTCAAGCAATGCATTCAGGAGTTCATATTCAACATCAACGTGCCTACCAGGGTTGGTTTCCAATGCCCCTTTTCCAACCTGACCTTTGACATAAAAGTACCGAAAACACTCAGGGATGAGCCCGTAATATCCGGCGGGCAATTTACAAAGGATAAGTACGGTGATTTTCAGGAGGAAATGGATCTTTTCAACCGGGCTTTCTGTGAGGTTATGCTGGAAGGGGACTCCAAAGGCAGAGTCTTTACGTTCCCCATTCCAACCATCAACATCACCCGTGATTTTGATTGGGATAGCCCTGCAGTGGAAGCATTCATGAAGATAACCTGCAAATACGGGATTCCCTATTTCGCAAATTATGTGAATTCCGATTTGTCCCCTGAAGACGCTGTGTCCATGTGCTGCCGCCTGCGTCTGGATGTTGGCCAGCTGCGCAAACGGGGCGGAGGTCTGTTCGGCAGCAATCCTCTCACCGGATCCATTGGCGTTTTTACCATTAATCTTCCCCGAATTGGATATTTGTCAAAAACAAAGGATGAATTCAAAAAAAGGCTCTATCAGATTGCCTGTACCGGCAAAACCTCACTTGAGATCAAAAGAAAAATCATCGAGCAACAATCGGAAAAGGGGCTATATCCTTATACAACCCACCTGCTGCGCCATGTGAAGGAAAGAACGGGGCAGTACTGGTACAATCATTTCAACACCATCGGCATCGTTGGCATGAATGAAGCTCTGGTCAACTTCATGGGGAAAGACATCACAACCGAAGAAGGACAAGCCTTTGCCATTGAGATCATGCAGTATCTCAGGGACGTCATGGTGGAGTTCCAGAAGGAAACCGGCAATTTCTACAACCTGGAGGCTACTCCCGCCGAAGGGGCTTCCTACCGCCTGGCCCGCGCCGACAAGGCAAAGTATCCCGATATCTACTCGGCAGGCGAGGATGTGCCTTATTACACGAATTCAACGCAGCTGCCTGTCGGCTTCACAGATGATATCTTCGAAGTGATGGAACTGCAGGATCAGCTTCAATCCCTGTATACAGGCGGTACCGTTCAGCATCTGTATCTGGGTGAAAGCATACAGGAAACCGAAGTCTGCAAGAACATCATCCGGCGCTGTTTTGAAAACTATAAAATGCCTTACATCTCCATCACGCCAACTTTCTCAGTTTGCAACAATCACGGCTACATTCGGGGAGAACATTTCACCTGTCCCCAATGCGGTGAGCAAACAGAGGTATGGTCCAGGGTGACCGGCTACTTGCGGCCTGTTTCCAATTTCCATAAGGGGAAAAGGGAAGAATACTTCAACCGCCGTAAGTTTGTCATAAAGGATAAGGTTTCTTAAGTTACAGAAGAGTATAACGGGAGGCGCTGAAGATGAAAATTGCCGGAATTGTCAGGCAATCCCTGGTGGATTATCCGGGTAAGATTGCAGCGGCTGTATTTACGCAGGGCTGCAATATGAACTGTGTTTTCTGCCACAACCGCTGTCTTGTTGGACAAAAAGGAAAAGATCCTTACCGCGAAGAAGATGAGTTTTTTTCATTTTTGCAGCGAAGGAAAAAGTTTCTCGACGGTGTCGTGGTATCGGGCGGGGAACCCACCCTTCAGCCAGATCTGGAAAGCTTCATCGAAAAGGTTAAGGAGATGGGGTTCCTGGTCAAACTGGATACAAATGGGACACGCCCGGAGGTCATCAAAAAGCTTTTCGATAAAAAACTGGTGGACTATGTCGCCATGGATGTGAAAGCGCCAATGAAAAAATACAGTGAAATCTGCCGGTCTGAAATCAATGAACAGGATCTTCTTGACAGTATGACACTCATACGGGAAAGTGATACAGACTACGAGTTCAGAACCACTTTCTGCCCTCAGCTGAAGGATTCCGATATCCGGGAAATTGGAGAGCTGATCGCAGGAGCCAAAAAATACGTTTTGCAGCAATACCGGGAAACCGATGCCATAAACGGCGGGTATACCGGAAAATCAGCGGTACAGTTTCATGATGAACCCAACCGCCAGATACGCAATTATGTTTCTCTTTTTCAGGTTCGGGGTGAAATTGGTATAAACGCCATCCCCCTGTAAACGTTGGCTCGCTGTCCGGCCCGAAGCGGCAGGGTGAAACGGCAGAAAGCTGCAGACTCGCGTATAAAAGGTTTCCAGAAAGAAACGATGGAAAAAGCCTTGGTGCATGTGAACAGGAAAAGGATAAAAAGGGGACAATCCGAAAGGGTTGTCCCCTTTAAGCGTGCGCAGGTACCGCGGATGGTTTTCCGATATTATCCGTGAACAGTATCGTTCAAGCGATTCAGGAATTTGCCGATAGATATACAAGGTTACAATCACCGAATGGTGTGGTAAAATAGACATAATTCATAATATAAGTCATACAGTCCGTTTTTTTGCTGGTTTCAGCGGGAAACGGGGGGAGAGAGAATGTATCAGGAAATCATATTGGAAAATAACCTAACCTTGGTTTATGAAAAACTGCCGTATGTCCGTTCAGTTTCCTTCGGGCTTTGGGTGGGGACGGGGTCCCGGTATGAAAGCACCGGCCTGAACGGCATTTCTCATTTTATTGAACATATGCTGTTCAAGGGGACTGAAACGAGAACAGCGAAGGATATCGCGATGGCCATCGACAATGTCGGCGGGCAGATCAATGCGTTTACCGGAAAGGAATGCACCTGCATCTATACCAAAACACTGGATGAGGACCTGGAGCTGGCCGTTGAAATTGTATCGGACATGCTGTTTCATTCGCGTTATGACCC
>JAEZBW010000467.1 GCA_023426765.1 Bacillota bacterium | reverse complement strand
GGCCCTCGGAAAGCTGCTGGGGGTTGAGGAAAGCCGGTTCGACGGCGAGCGGCTGGCCGACCCGCTGGATGTATCCATTTCACTCACCCGCGATATGTCCAAGTGCATCCTCTGCCGCCGCTGCATCACTGTTTGCAATGAAATTCAGGGAACCGGTATCCTGAACGCACAAAACCGTGGTTTTGCCACTGTTGTCGGGCCGGGTATGGATCTGCCTATTGGTTCGGTAAACTGCGCTTTCTGTGGCCAATGCACCGTTGTCTGCCCCGTAGGCGCGCTGAAGGAAACGTCCTCCGCCGAAAAGGTGTGGGCGGCGCTGAATGATCCGAAAAAGCGTGTCGTCGCTCAGGTTGCACCCGCCATCCGTGTGGCCATCGGAGAGGAATTCGGGATGGAACCCGGAAGCCGTGTCACCGGAAAGCTCGCAAGCGCTTTGGAGTATTTGGGCTTTGACGATATCTTTGATACAAACTGGGCGGCCGATTTAACCATTATGGAGGAAGGCACCGAATTCCTGAACCGCGTGAAAAACGCATTAACCGGCGGGCAAAGTGTCCTTCCGATGATCACCAGCTGCAGCCCGGGCTGGATCAAGTACATTGAACATACATTCCCGGATCAGCTTCCCCACCTTTCCACCTGTAAGTCGCCCCATACCATGCTTGGTGCGGTGGTGAAATCCTATTACGCCGATAAGCTTGGCATCGATCCCGGGGACATGTTCGTAGTTTCTGTCATGCCCTGCACCGCAAAGAAATTCGAAATTGGCCGCGCAGAAATGCAGAATGACGGGTATGCCAACGTCGACGCTGTCATTACGACCCGTGAACTGGGAGATATGATCAAGGAAGCCGGCATCGACTTCGTAAACCTTCCCGACCGGGAATTCGACGCCCCGTTGGGAATGTCCACCGGTGCCGCCGATATCTTCGGCCTGACGGGCGGTGTTATGGAGGCCGCTCTGCGTACGGTTTACGAGCTGGTAACCGGGCAGGAGCTGCCTTTTGAAAAACTGCATGTAACCCCGATTGTCGGTCTGGAAAAGATCAAGGAAGCCGTGATAAAGATTGAAAATCCGTTGGAGCAATACTCTTTCCTCAAGGGTGTTGAAGTCAGGGTAGCGGTTACCAGCGGCCTGAAAAATGCAAAGGTTCTGCTGGATCAGATTCAGGCAGGGAAATCCCCCTATCACTTCATTGAGGTGATGGGATGCCCCGGAGGCTGCATCACCGGTGGAGGCCAGCCGAGAAGTGACGATCCCGACGTGCGGCTGAAGCGCATGAAAAACCTTTATGATGAGGATGAATCCAAGGTATTGCGCAAATCCCATGAGAACCCGTATATCATTTCATTTTACAGGGATTTCCTTGGAGTCCCCAATGGTCATCTCTCCCATGAGCTGTTGCATACGCATTATGTCAGAAGGGGCAAGTACAATGAATTCACGGATGAAACCTTTGTGTCGGGTACTGCTGTGAAGAAAAAACAACCGCAGGCAGCAAGCAGGGTCGTTGCGCGTCCAGAAGAGAAGAACGCTTCCGTCCATTCCCGGGAAGAGCTGGAATCGGTTCGTATCCTGAACCTGGAAGCCGAGAACAAGAGCCTGAAAAACGAACTGGAAGACACACTGGAAACGGTGGATATCCTCAAGCGCGTGATTGCCGATTACGCCCAGAGGAAGTGATTTTACGGGGCTTCCCCCTGCATGCGGTGAAGGCAGGTTCCACGGAACCTGCCTTTTGCCAGTTTGGTATAACACTATGGTATTAAAGGTGTATTTCATTGAACCTGTACCCGAAACCACGGATGGTGGCTATGCACTGATGATGGGGTTTTAAGGCTTCCCGCAGGGTTTTGATATGGGTATCCACCGTTCTGTCGGTGCCATAGTAATCATGTCCCCAGATCTCATTTAACAGCATTTCCCGTGAAAAAGCCTGATTCGGGTTTTTCGCCAGCAGAACCAGCAATTCATATTCCTTCGGCGTAAGGATGATTTTTTGATCATCGACAAAAACGGTATGAGAAATAGTATCGATATGTATTGGGCCGAAAACCAGGTTACGGATGATTTGCTTCTGTTGCCCGGCTTTTCGCCTTAGAATAACCCTGATACGGGCCAGTAGCTCCTTCGGGGAGAAAGGTTTAGTCACATAGTCCTCCGCTCCCAGCGCATAGCCCTGCAAAACAGACTCTTCATCGGCCTTCCCGGACAGGAATACAAACGGAATGTCCGCCATTTTGCGAAGCTGGCGGGATACGCTTTTCCCATCCAGCTCCGGAAGGTTCATGTCCAATACGGCCAAATCATAATCGTATCGGCGTAAGAACTTGATCGCCGTGATGCCGTCGGCGGTCATATCCGCTTCATAGCCTTCCGACAGGAGGATCTCCCCTACTTCGTTTCTGATCTGTTCATTTCCTTCCGCAACCAGTATTCTTACTTTCATCCAAACGCACCTCACATTCTGTCTGCATCCATCATGCCATACAGGAAAAATCGGATTGTTTTAAAAGTCGTCAGAAATGCCAGCTGTGCTGAATAAGAATATATTGAAATCGCCCGTTTAACCCTTTATCGTGAAATCCTTATGAAGGTTTTGCGGGCAAAACGCTGCTTTTAAGCCCCAAATCATTAAAAATAATTATACACTGGTTGGCAATAAAATGCAATTAGGGCAAAACACTCCCGGATTTATCCCGATAACTCCAAAAAGTCCATAACATATGTCAAATCTGATTTCCGCCGTACTTACGGGTCATTCAGGAATTATCGACAGAAAAAGGCTGCAGGCAGGAAAGTTTATTTGGTGCTGAAAGAGCGGGAAAGCTTTTGGAACAGTTCTTACAGCAGATTATCAACGGTATATCATTGGGCAGCATTTATGCACTGATAGCTTTGGGCTATACGATGGTATACGGCATTATCAAACTGATCAACTTCGCCCATGGCGATGTTTATATGGTAGAGGCTTATATTGGCTATTTTTGCATGACGAATCTCCGTCTGGGGTTCCGTGAAAAAGGAACCCGCCTGACCATAGAAGTGAATGACGAGCCCGGTATCATGTCCCACCTGGCCGGTCTGTTCACCATTAATGGCGCGAACATCACCCATGTGGCGGTATACCGCGGTACAAGCGTCGGAAAAAGCGTCATCGTCGCCGGTATCAACAGCCTGAACACCACCGATATCGAAAAGGATATCCAGGCTAACGGTTACAAAATCCTTTACAAGCTTCAAAACCAGTAGGCAGTTATCAAAAAGAATCGTCTTTAATGGCACATGAGTTTAATGAACCATCGCCAGTGTCTCACAGGTTGAACGAACCCCCTGGCTGTTGAAAAAACTTTATGTATCATTTTTAACACAAAGAACCTGCCTGCTACGGTGGATCGAACACAGAAAAACTTTTCTCTTGTATCGTTTATGAAAAACGTCGGCCTGACACTCGATTAGAATGTCAGGCCGCTTTCATTTATACTTCTAAAGCTTCTCTGGAAATTTCATTCATGCTTCTTTCTTTTTCTGGCCAATGCTTAAAATCAGGTTCAGGAGAATTCCGAATATAGCCGCACCGGCGACACATGGGATGTTCATTCCAAAGAAAGGAATATTCCCGCCGAAGGCATACTGACCGCCAAGGCCAATTACCATTATGGTAGCAATAATTGCTACATTCTTGGAACTGAACAAATCTACCTTCTTCTCCACCATGATCGCAATACCCTGAGCGGCAATAGCACCAAACAGATATACTTCCAACCCGCCGATGACGGCAATGGGAATGGAATAAATGGTATTGATCAACGGTGTGAAGCATGCAATCACCATTGCAATCACTGAAGCAACCAACAGTACGGGTACTGAAAACACCCTGGTTATCGCCATTGCACTGATGTTTTCACCATAATTGGTTCCGGCAGGTCCTCCGACCAATCCGGATACCATATCCCCAATACCGTCGCCAATTAAGTTCAAACCCAGTTTATCGGCAATGTTATATGTCTTTCCAGTGCCTTTTTTCTTTGCCAGGTCATTCACATAAATATCCAACTGGTAAACATGGGCTGTTGATTCGGGGATGGTTGCGATAGCAATTGGCATGATCGCAGCGACAGCCATCCAGGAAGCCCTTGGGAAAGTGAAATGGGGAAGTGCAAAAATCCCGCTGGCTGCTTCAGGCATTACCTTGAACAGATTGATTCCGGTTACCGCCTGAACGATAAGAGCTGTGATACAGCCGAGCAGAGGCCCCAGAATTAAAGGAAGCTGACCCAAAAAGCCCTTTAAATACACTGAAAACAGAATGGTCGCAAGCAATGTGACCAGCGATATGATCCAAGCCAGGTTCTTTGCCATGGCGATCTGAGATTCGGCCACCGTAACGGTTCCGGCCGTGTCGATAGCGATGGAGGTGGCATCGGCCAGAGCATTCCCTGCCAGTGTCAACCCGATGACCATGGCGATAGGACCGGTAATTGTTGCAGGCAAAACCTTTTCGATGGATTCCCTGCCGAAGCGGTTCACTACAAAACCCGCTGCGATGGATACGAGACCGGACATGATGATACCAAACTGCGCAACCGCAATTTTTTCATCCAGCGTATGCCCTGCCAGAGCTTCGGAAGCCATTAAGCTGCCGATGGCGGCGATGTAGGAAAAACTGGACCCGTAATAAAGAGGAATCTGTTTTTTGGTAACAAGGATAAAACAGATGGTTGCGAGGCCGCTTGCAAAGATGGTTGTAGAAATGTGAAAGCCTGTGATCAGTGCGACAGCCACGGTGGCCGGAAACATGACGATGACCTGCTGAATGGCATACAGCAAAAGTTTCCATATTGGCGGCTGTTCATCGGGCAGATACCCGATAGTGGGATTCTTCTCCATAATTCATCCTCCTTGAATAATGATAGAACTGACCTGCGATAGAAGTGGGCCGTTTTTTCTGTTTTCGACATAAAACTCGCCTGCTTTATTGTAACACAAAATAAATAAAAGTTTAAAAGGTTTTTTACAAAATTTTAATAGAAATTTTCAGGTTTATCTGGTCATAGGGTTGCCTGATGCTCAGTCCTATATCCGGCTAAAAAGGTAAAAACGTAGCCTCTTATCGTTATTCCGGAGCATTCAGTATACACTTCCATTTAGTTTTCCGAATCATTCGTACAAAAATTCATCAGTAGCAACGGCAGTCTGTTCTGCATAAAATATTTTGTTAACATAAAATGTTTCACCAAAATACAGGAGGTGGCTGCCCAGTGGGAGAAAAATACTTGCCCAGGAAGAAAATGAAAGTGAAACGACCAAGGAATTTACCGGCAGCGTGGCCGCAGCTTTCCTATGGAAATGAGGCGCGCACGCCAATACTGGCCATAGAGCCGCTCGCAGGCTCCTGGCCGACCTTTTTCCTGAAAAAGGATAAGGAGGGCAGCTTTTTATCACCAAACGGAGAACCCATTTGTTTTGAAATTGCTCAGCCCTCGAATCTTCATTTCGAACAGGAATTGACGGTTGTCAGAGATGCCCTGGAAAACCTTACTCCCCACCAGGAAGAGATCGCACGATATTGGGGAGAGGGCCCCGCAACAAAGCAATGGTCTCCCATTATTGACAAACTGATAGATACCTATAGCGCACCGGACGCTCCCCAGGAAAACCCCGTCAGAGCGGCACGGATTTTAGCGGCTGTCCAGGCAGGCATTCATGACGCCTTTGTTGTAACCTGGTTTTTTAAGTATTTATGGAACATTCCCAGACCCATTCAGCTGGACCAAAGCTTGAAACCCGTTCTGGTTACGCCGAAATTCCCGGCTTATCCTTCAGGCCATGCGGTCATTTCGGGTACTGCAGAGGTCATCTTAAGTTACTTTTTCCCCCCCGAGGCAGAGAAGCTGAAGGAGTTGGCGGAAGAGAACGCCATCTCCCGCATTTATGCCGGTGTACATTTTCCTTCAGACGGAGAACAGGGCTTACGGCTTGGACGCCATATTGGACGGATGATTGTTACAACATTGCATCACCAGTGTGACTCGGATCAGGTACGGATTGATCCCCCGATTACAAAATTTCTGGATGCAGATCTGCAGCCACCTCCCTATAAACAAGCTATTCCGTTCCCAAGAAACGGACCATCAGCATCGAAGCAACCTTTACCGGAAAATTGCATTCTGCTGTTCGAGGATGACGAATCCGACGACGAGGATGAATAGCGTAACCTACATTGATATGATAACGGGGTTTTCTTCCCTTTCTCATCCTGTTTTTATCAGGCCACATTTCAAGTCGGTTTACCAGGCAGGCGCTCTTTGAGCACCTGCCTATAATTTCAGTATAACTTTGATTGTTATTCACGTCTTATCAGCCGCAGAAATGCTTCTTCAAACGCTTTGTCATCCTCTTTGGTACGCTTTTTAACATTCCCGGTTCTACCACCGGCCCGGCGGATCTTCTGCCCCAGGTGTCTCTCAAACAGAAGCCGGTCTATGTTTTCATTGGTATAAATCAACCCATTCTGGCTGATGACCTGTGCACACTTACCCAGCGCCATGGCTGCAACACCATAATCCTGAGTGACAACAATATCTCCAGGCAGAATCTTGTTTGCAAGGGCAATATCCACACTATCCCTTGCCTTGTCAACCGTTATCACGATGCTGTAGCCATCCTGCAGTTCATGACTGGTGTCAATAAACATAACCACCGGTTTTTTGTACTGCCTTGCATTGCGAACGATAAGTTCCTTCACAGGACAGGCATCAGCATCTACTAATATTTTCATTTTGCTCTCCAATCAACCTTTTTTATTCTACAATGCATTGACAACATCCACAATATTCTTCGATCGAATGCGCCTGATGGGGCTGATGACCGACACAACAGCGACTAAAGCTGACAGGACGATGATCAGAATAATCTGCAGGGTTGGGAATTCCCATGGCACCGACAGCGCTGTCAGAAAGTTTTTAATCAGGTACCTTTGCAGGAAAACCCCCGCAGTGCAGCCTGCAGCAATGCCGACCAGCGTGTAGGTTCCTGCTTCTGCGATGATCATGACGTTCAGCTGTTTCCCGGTCATACCGATGGCCCGCATTACGCCCAGGTAGGATGCTTTGGCGGCAATACTGGTATTCATCGTATTCATGATGCGACTTTGCTGCACCTACGCACCGAAGCAGTCCGTATTCCCTTACCCGTTCCATCACGGAGATATTAAAGGTGTTATAAATCATCACAACCCCTGCTATCAGCACGATGGTAAAGAGAACAGCGCTAATGGTATACAACCCTGTGGCTGCCTGATGCTCGCTTTGGCCGATCACCGCCAGAAGGTGGTTGTTCAGTGAAACACGGCTGCCATCAAGGTTTAAATTCGTTTTTATCTCATCTACAGCATCATTGATACGAACCTTGTCTTTGAATTCCACCAGAAAAAAATTTATTTTCTTTGTTTGAAACCCAGCCACAAACTCCACTGAATGAAGCACACCCGGTATGCCCTCGGCCTTCATCGCGCCGAGATCATTATAGATTCCGCTGATTCTGAAGGTTTTCTGTGTCCCATCCGGCAGCAGAATGGATACGCTTGACGATCTGATATTCTTCGCGGCTGAATAACGCCTCGGCTTCCCGCAGGGTTCTGGCGATATCAGTTTTAAAACCGTTTTTTTCAAGGGAAAACTTCAAACCTTCAATCAGGCTTAAATCATCTTCCACCAACAGCAGCTTCTTCATACCATTCCTCTCCACAAATTTACCACGGGGACAGGTCCCTTGGCTTAATTTGACCACGGGGACAGGTACCTTGGCTCAATTTGACCATTGGGGACAGGTTCCTTGGCTTAATTTTACCACAGGGACAGGTTCCCTGGCTTAAATTGACCACAGGTACCTGTTCCAATAGCTTACTGTTTACGTGACATAACATTTACCATGGAACCTGTCCCCATGGTAAATGGTTTAGCGCAGCCTTATGGATACGGTGTTTTGGGGTAGCATTTTTTCCAGCGGTATTATATTGCCCTGAATCGTTTCGCCATTCAGCGAAATTTCGAACACTCCATGACAAATATGATCCGGGTTTTCGACCCGAATGGAAAACCCTTTTCCCCTGTACTCCCGATACACCTCAAACCCATCCCAGTCGGAAGGAATGGACGGGTCGATGACAAGTCCGTCGTAATCAGCCCTTACACCCAGGATATACTGTGAAAGCGCTACGAACGCCCATGAGGCTGTTCCGGTAAGCCATGAATTTCTGGCCCTGCCGAAATGATATGGGTGTTCCTTGCCGGTAATGAACTGACAATAGACATAGGGTTCCATGGTATATAAATCTGCATGCTCATTTTTAGCCGCAGGCAGGAAGGACATATAATATTCAAAGGCCCTGTCTCCTCTTCCCAGCATACCTTCGGCAACAATAGCCCAGGTGTTCGCATGGCAGAAGATCGCGGAGTTTTCCTTCAGCCCCTTCGGGAAGGAAGTGATAGCGCCGATTTCAGCATCATGCTTTTCATAGGCGGGGAAGTTCAGCACACTGCCGTGTTCGGTGAAAAGATACTCCTTCACGCTGTCCATGGCTGCTTTTCCCTTTTCGTCCCTGTAAGCCCCGGATACCACAGACCAGGTTTGAGCATTGAGGAATATTTTTGATTGTTCGCTGTCTTTCGAACCAAGCCTTCTGCCGCTGTCCAGATATCCGCGGGCAAAGCGATCACCCTCCCAGGTATAGGCATCCAGGCTTTTCTTTATTTCTGCAGCGTAGCCGCTATACTTCCGGGCATCTTCATCCCTTCCGGCCAGCTCTGCTACTTCTATAAATTCTGTGAGCGCTCTGTAATAAAGGAAGCTGCTCCAGGTGCTTTCGCCTTTCCCTTTCAGGTTGATGCAGTCATTCCAATCTGCTGCCAACCCCAACAGAATGCCGTGATCCCCTCTTTTCTGCCAGGAGAATTCCAGCGCTTGCTTCAGGTGATCATATACCGTTGCTTTGCCCTTGTCGGCATACGGGACAACCTCCTTAAGAATCGAGTCATCCCCTGTTTCCTTGATATAAGCCGGGATCGACAGGTGCAGCCATAGATGGTCATCGGAGTATATATGCTCCGGCTTCGGAATGTTATGTTCACCCTGTTTCAGCGTCAGCGGCTGCACGCCGTGCATCGCATACCCATCAGATAGTTGAGCCTTCAATAAATCAATAATTTTCTTTTTTACTTCTCCCGGCCGGGAATGAACAACCCCAAGCGTATCCTGGTTCGAGTCCCTGAAGCCCAGGCCGTCCCTGCCTCCGGCTTCATTGAACGAAGCCGAGCGCGACCAGTTGAAGGTGGTATTGCATTGATACTGGTTCCAGATGTTGCCCATGGTGTTGACGAGGGCAGAGGGGGTATGGAGCCTGAATTTTCCCAGCTTTTCGTTCCAGTATTCCTGAACCTTGATGAACTCTTCCTCAACCTTTGCCGGATCCTGATACAATTCTCTGTA
>JAEZBW010000451.1 GCA_023426765.1 Bacillota bacterium | reverse complement strand
GGCGACGTTCGGGAAATTTTCCTGCGACCCAGATCGGATATCGCAAAGCAGCTGATTTTGCCAAAGGGAAACGCTATTGCCGCGGTTACCGGAAACCGATGTCTCCGCCTGATTTTTGACGGTAGTTCGGCTTTTGAACCTATCATATCGAATATCGCGCTGGAATGTAAAACAGCGGTGAACATCCTGTTTGCAAACACAAAAACCATCGATGGCAAGGCATACGGCGAAATGCTGATACAGCTTCCGGAAGATGAGACGTCCATTGCAAGGGTATTGAACTTTCTTAAGGATAAAGAAATCCATTACAAGGAGGAGGAGCTGAATGTTTGAATTACTTGGTAATGGCATAATTGAAACACTTTACATGACCCTTGTTTCAACTGCCCTCTCCTATGTGTTCGGCCTGCCGCTCGGCGTGCTGCTGTGCGTCACCGACAAGAACGGGGTCTTCCGAATGCCGGGCTTTAACAGGGTTTTAGGCTTTATTGTTAATTTTGTACGTTCTGCTCCGTTTCTAATCCTGCTGGTTACCATTCTGCCGTTTACCCGGGCTATCGTTGGAACCACCATCGGTTCCACAGCGACTATCGTACCGCTGGTGGTAGGTGCGTCGCCCTTTATTGCCAGAATGGTTGAATCCTCGCTGAAGGAAGTGGACGCCGGCGTGATTGAAGCAGCCCAGTCCATGGGAAGCTCGACTTTTCAGATCATATACAAGGTTCTCATTCCCGAGGCAAAGCCTTCTCTGATTATGGGGGCGGCAATCGCGGTTACTACCATTCTCGGATACTCCGCAATGGCGGGCTTTGTTGGGGGAGGCGGCCTTGGCGCAATCGCGATTAACTATGGCTATTACCGTTATCAGGAAGATGTGATGCTTTTGACCATGCTTCTTTTAGTGGTAATCGTTCAAATTCTTCAGGCGATTGGAATGAAATGTGCCAAGCTGACCGATAAGCGAATTAAATAAGTAAAAAAATCAAATATAAAAGGAGAGAGTGAACTATGAAAAAACTAATTACCGTTTTATTGACAATTGCCGCCATTACCTTCGTGCTTTCAGGTTGTGGTAAAGCAGGGGACGCAAAGACTCTGAAAATCGGAGCCAGTGTTACCCCCCATGCAGAAATATTGAAGGTGGCCAAAGAAATTCTTGCACAGGAAGGCATCACTCTGGAAATCGTTGAGTACAACGACTATGTGATTCCGAACACCGCAACCGAAAGCGGCGAACTGCTCGCCAATTACTTCCAGCACCAACCCTATCTTACCGATTTTAACGCAGAGAAAAACACACACCTTGTTTCAGTGGCCGCGATACACTACGAACCCTTCGGAGTTTACCCCGGAAAGGCAAAATCCCTGGATAACCTTGCAGATGGCGCAACCATCGCCATTCCCAATGATGGCACCAATGAAGCCCGCGCACTGCTGCTGCTGCAGGCACAAGGTCTGATAAAGCTGAAGGATGGCGTTGGCCTTACGGCTACTATTCTGGATATAGCAGAAAACCCCAAAAACCTGGTGATTAAAGAAATTGAAGCCGCACAGATTGCACGGGCGCTGACAGACGTGGATTTGGGCGTTATCAATGGCAATTATGCCATTCAGGCGGGGCTGAAAGTGGGCACCGATGCGCTGGCCGTCGAAGATAAGGATTCCGAAGCGGCACAGACCTATGGGAATATAGTTGTGGTGAAGGAAGGCAATGAAAACAATGCAGCCATTCAGGCATTGGTGAAAGCCTTAAAGAGCGACAAGGTTAAAACCTTCATCAACGATACCTACGAAGGCGCTGTAATTCCTCTGTTTTAAGGTTGAAACAACGCGGTGAGGCAAAGATATATACTCACCGGAATCAATACCCTAATGAGGTGGAATGGAAGCCCATTTTGGTCATTTATACTAAACCGTTACATACATAAAAAGTGGCAGGAGGTTCATGATCTCCTGTCACTTTTATATTCTCTCATCAATTCTCCAATAATGCCTGCCATCCCGCTCCATCAGCTTTTCTGCAATCATTTCCCGCCGGATCGTGCAGAAATCGTCATGAAAATCCGCAATGATCAGATTCACTTCTTTTTCAGTATACTTTCTGTCCATTTCAAAGGCCTTGCAGATCTCCTGTAAAATGATCAGCCTCTTTTTCCTTTGAACCGGGATGTTTTTCAGCTTGCCATACTCAAAGAAGCTGTCCAGCACCTTTTTCCGGTAGTTTTCCTCTCTTTCGGCCTGTTTTTCAGTTTCAGGCGATTCGTCCCGGATGAAATTGATCATTTTTTGATCCAGTACGGCTGCATTTAAATGATAGATAATATAGTACTGTTCCTTGACGGGGTACACCAGACCAATGCTTTCAAGCTTTTTCAGATGAAAGGATATGGTTGGCGGCGTGAGGTTCAGCCGTTCAGCCAGAAGTTCCACATACATGGGCTCCTGGACCAGTGACTTTAATATCTGCAGCCTGGACCGGTCGGAAAGGCATTTGAATAAAGCAATTACATCATTCTCTGTCATCATGGTTCACCAAACACTTTCTTGAATTGTTCTTCCATCTGTTT
>JAEZBW010000424.1 GCA_023426765.1 Bacillota bacterium | reverse complement strand
AGCAGGAAATAATGCGGTCACCATCACCATCGTACATACCAATGACACCCATTCAAGGGTCACCGAAGGGGATGGCATCGGGTTTTCAAAGCTCTCCGCAATAATTCAGGGAATAAAGCAGGAAAATCCGAACACCCTGGTGCTCGATGCAGGAGATACATTCCATGGGCAAACCATTGCAACGCTGAACCAAGGCGAAAGCATAGCAGAGATTTTGAATGCCATCGGTTATGACGCGATGTCTCCCGGCAACCATGATTTCAACTACGGTTATGAAAGGCTTGCGGAGCTGGATGGCATTACGAACTTCCCCATACTCGCAGCCAATGTGAAGAAAGCAGACGGGACAGATCTTTTTACACCTTATATCATTCAGGAAATCGCAGGATTAAAGGTAGGCATTTTTGGCCTGGCCACTCCTGAAACCACCTATAAAACCCACCCCGACAACGTAAAGGGCCTTACCTTTACCGATCCGGCCGCTGCCGCTGCAGAAATGGCAGCGCTATTAAAGGACCAGACCGATATTCTCATCTGCCTGGCTCACCTTGGAATGGATGCTGCATCAGTCGACACCAGCATAAAGGTCGCCAATGAAGTGGAAGGAATTGATCTTATCATTGACGGGCACAGCCATACCGTTCTTGAACAGGGTCAGGTTGTCGGTGATACGCTGATTGTCAGTACCGGTGAATATGACAAAAACCTCGGAAAAGTTGAAATGACTGTTGTCGAAGGGAAAATCACCGAAATGAAGGCTGCTTTAATTTCCAAAGAGGAAACGGTCGATGTGGTTCCGGACGAAGCCATTGTGAAGACCATTGAAAGCATTGAAGCCGAACAGGCGATCATTCTCGACGAAGTGGTCGGAAAAACCGAGGTGGATCTGGAAGGGGCGAGAGAAAAGGTTCGCCAGGGTGAGACGAACCTGGGCAACCTTATCACCGATGCCATGGTATCGCTGACCGGATCGGACTGTGCGCTCACCAACGGCGGCGGTATCCGAGCTTCCATCGCAGCCGGGGACATCACCAAAGGAAATATCATTGAAGTTCTTCCCTTTGGAAACTATATCGTAACGAAGGTAGTTACCGGTGCCGATATCAAGGCAGCCCTCGAACATGGAACCAGCGCATATCCCGAACTGCTCGGAGGCTTCCCGCATGTTTCAGGCATTACCTATGTTATTGATACCAGCAAACCTGCAGGCGATCATGTGGTTGACATTAAAGTGAAGGGCAAGCCACTGGATCTGAATGGCTTGTATACCTTGGCTACCAATGACTTTATGGCTGCTGGCGGCGACAATTATACAATGTTTGCCGATGATGACATTCTGAACGAGTACGGCGGTCTGGATGAAGCCCTCATCATTTATGTGAAGGCCATGGGCACCATCGCTCCGAAAGCCGAGGGCAGAATTACTGCCATGGATGGATCGGTGAAGGAACCGCAGTATTATATTGTGAAAAAAGGCGATTGGCTGCGTAAAATCGCCAGAATGTTCAACACCACCTGGCAAAAGCTGCAGGAGTTGAATCAGCTGAAAAACCCTGATCTGATTTTCCCGAACCAGAAAATTCTGTTGCCATAGTTTGCCTTTAACTCACCTGTAATCGCTGCTTTCTTTTCTAATCGATAAGGAAACGGGAACAGGTTGGAGAATGCAGAATGTCACAGGGGCAGAGGTGTGCATCATACCGCTTCTGTCCTTGTTTTCTTCAGGGGAAATGTCATCAGGACAGTTCAATGAAGTGAATACTCAGGCTCTTCGGATGGTTTTCTGGTGCTGCCTTTGAGCAGTAATTTTGATTGAAAGTGAAAAAACGTGGGTAATATGTCATTATGCAGGGAGGAATGGGTTCCTTGAAAATTGGGTTCTATTCAAATGAATATCAAACCTCAAACAGCGGAAAAGCGATCAATCTTTTCGTGAAAGATGCTGTTCCATCGGCTTCCGGTAACAATGAGCCTGTATCGCAGGCTGTTTCAAAACCCGCTGAACAAAAACCTGCTGCGGGTGCGGCCATCCATAGTTCAGAAGAGGAAAAAATGCTGAAGAAGCTCGGAGTTATAGAGTGCTCCACTTGCAGCAGCCGCCAATATGTGGATGGATCGGACGATGCCGGAGTGTCATTTAAAACACCCACACATGTATCACCTGAGGCTTCCAATGCTGCCGTAGTATCCCATGAACAGGAGCATGTCGCCCGGGAAAGTTCGAAAGCTTCGGCTGAGGACAGGCAGGTTGTCTCGCAGTCTGTTCAAATTTATATGGATACCTGCCCGGAATGCGGAAGGGTGTATACCTCCGGTGGAAAAACCACGACAACGACAAAAGGAGCTGATAAAACCTCTGATTTTTTCATGGATCAGATGAAAAAATTCTTTGAAGGACAATTTGGAAAAGAAATCGATACGAGAGTTTAAATGCCGCACTGCGAGGCAGCTTAGACGATATTGAACGATGCATTACACCCCAATGGAGGGTGTTTTTTTCGTAAAATGTGCAAAAAATTTACACAACCTTCAGATTTCCTTCAAGGGAGTTCCACATTCCCGATGTATGATGAAGACCGGTGATATGCGGCAGGCAGCAGGATTTTCGGAACGAACTGTAAGTGGGGAGGGGAAGAGTATGATTCAGAAAAGATTAACAATCAGATATAAAGTGTTTCGATTTACTGCAGTTCTGTTATGCCTTTTCATTTTAACTGGATGCGGAGCGAAAGACCAGGAGAAGGCTGAGTTCAACAACACAACGGAAACAAACCAGGAAACCGTGGGAATAGAAACAGGAACAGCCAACATTATTCAAGCCGCTGTGAATGATACAGTCACTTATAAAAAGGATGATGAGTATGCGCCCTGGCAGGATCAAAATCCGGTATACATCAGGCTGAATGGATCAGCTGCAAATATCCAAGGAGCGGGAGCGGCTTTTAAGGACAGTGCAGTCACCATTACCGCGCCAGGGGTATATGTTATCAGCGGTAAAATGGACGACGGCCAACTGATAGTAAAATCAGAAAAGAAGGGAACAGTTCGGCTTGTCCTGAATGGTGTTGAAATCCAGTGTGAAGACAATGCCGCCCTCAATATAAAACAGGCGGACAAAACCGTTATCTCCCTCGAAGCCGGAACAGAAAATGTTATCAGCGACGGGGAAAAGTATGCCGACAGCCGGAAGGATGCTTCGAACGCAGCCCTTTTCAGCGAGGACGACCTGACGATTAACGGCAGCGGCAGTCTGAAGGTGTATGGGAACTATAACAATGGCATTAACGTAAAGGACGATTTGAAAATCACCGGCGGAAAAATCTATATCAAAGCGGTGGACGACGGAATGATTGGACGGGATTTAACTGCAGTAAGGGAAGGTCTGGTGACCATCGAAGCCGGGGGCGATGCGATGAAAGCCACCAATGATGAGAAGGCAGACAAGGGATTTATTCTCACAGAGGGAGGAACCTTTTACCTCACAGCAGGCCATGACGGGATACAAGCCGAAACCTCCATTGTCATCAAAGCCGGGGATTTTACCATCACAACCGGCGGAGGAAGCATTAACAGCCGGTCTGTTCCGGATGACAGGTTTAATCCCTGGAGCAGAGAAGCGAACCGGAATGGTACCACTACCGACGGTACTGAGGCAGAGACCTCTGAAAGCGCAAAAGGCATCAAGTCTGCTTCAATCATTCAAATTACCGGGGGCAGCCTGAATATTGATGCTTCAGATGATGCAATTCACAGTAATGACAGCATTCAAATCACAAATGGCAGCATTCATGCAGCATCAGGGGATGATGGGATTCATGCGGATTCCTCCATAATCATAGAGGGCGGGGAAATCACCATCATCAAAAGCTATGAGGGGATTGAGAGCTCCAGCATTTCCATTACAGGCGGAACCATTCATGTTACTGCCCGGGATGACGGCTTGAACGTCGCAGGGGGAAACGACGGTTCATCGCTGGGAGGACGTCCGGGGCAAAATAACTTTAATGTTTCGGTGGCTGCACAACTTAAAATAGATGGCGGATTTCTTGTTATCAATGCAGACGGGGATGGATTGGACTCTAACGGATCGGTGTTTATGTCGAATGGAACCGTCCTTGTTCATGGCCCCACAAGCAATGGCAACGGTCCGCTCGATTACGACCGAACCTTCGAAATCAGCGGCGGGCTGCTGATCGCAGCAGGAAGCTCCGGAATGGCGCAAGCTCCCGGTGAGGCGTCGAAGCAGGCCTCTCTGATGATGACGTATGATACCATACAAAAGGCAGGGACCATCGTCCGCGTGGAAGACAGCAGCGGCAAAGAAATCGTTACATTTGTACCTGAAAAGCAGTACCAGTCCGTGCTTATTTCCTCACCTTCCCTGAAGAAGAATGAAACATATTCCTTATTCAGCGGAGGAACCGCACAAGGGTCTCAAAATAGCGGGTTGTATTCCGGGACTCAGTACCAGGGCGGAGAGCAGATAAACAGTTTTACTATCACGAATCAGATTACATGGTTGAATAAGGATGGGGTTACCCAGGGCGGAGGCGGCTTCAATCGCGGCGGAGGAAGAATGCCGGACGGAGGAGTGGGAGGCGGAAACGAGCCGGGACGGAGCCCCTGATCCTTAATACCTGAAATCCCGCAAAATTATACCTATGTCGGTTCATTAACACCCATATACTTATAGAGCATTTTTTGTTTTTCAGTTATTTCACCAAGACAGGGTTGCTTACCCGGCTGATGAAACCGCTCGATAATATCCAGTTCATCCAGAAACTCCTGCATCGAGTATGTTTTAAATAAGTTGTTGTCCTCCATCGCCTTCTTGATATAGCAAAGATAGATCAAGGCAACAAATTGGACGAATAGTTTACCTTCCAGATTTTCATCCGAAGAAACCGACTCACGCCGCATGTTCAGCCGTTCCTTCAAGTCTCCGAAAGCCTTCTCGATCAAGTCCTTGGAACGGTAGATATTAAGTGCTTCAACAGGTTCCTTTATACTGTTAGACATTAAAGCAAAGAAGCCGAAATCCTTTTCCGCGTCATCAATCGCTTCTTGCTTGGGTGCAAATTTCATTCCGCGTATCGGAGTAGTATGGATGTCATAATATTTAGTATACAATTTTTCATGTTCCGGGTTTCGATGACCGGAAAGAAGTTCTGTTTCAAGAGTATCAAGCATGTGGTTGAATGCATTTTTGTCATCAGTGGCATGCTGATCATTGTAATAAAAATGCAGATATATTCTGCGAGTATCTTTAATGAGTTCTCCTGTGCGCGGCTTCTGTTCCTCGTAATTCCAGTCCATCGTGAAGCTTTGAATATAGAGTTTTGTTCCAGAATGATAGTTACTGCGTGTGGCAAAATTATCCCGGATATCGTCAAGTTTCTGGCGTACAAACTTCAGAGAGGTTTTTACACCAATCAGGAACTTGTGATGATCATGAAAGAGGCGATTGATATTGGCCTCACTGTAGAAGCCTCTGTCCATGACGATTTTCACTTTATCAAGCTGCAGAAAATCAATATCCTTCAGGAGGTTTTCCAAGGTTTTCACGTCGGTAATATTACCGGGTAGTTTTCGATAGTAGGCTGGCAGTCTTGTCGATTCCCCCAGCAATAATGCAAGGTTAATTTGTGGAAGGTGGTCGTGTTCTTTATTCTTCCCATACTTGGCGAACTTGATCAATTCTGAGTATGAGGATATGGAGGTTGTATCATATGCCAGGAACTCAGCTTCAAGACGCCGTTTTGCCTGCTTTCTGAAGAATTCCATTTTGGCGTCTTCCTGAATCCGGCCAAACAACTCACTGCTTCTTTGGGAGGGAATATCCTTCCCAAAGGGATGTTCATGGGACAAGGCCCATCTTTTAAATCGATATATTGGCATTGCGTTCTCAAGAACTAGAAAGTAGGCCAGGGATAAGATGGCGTTATAATCATCCGGAAAGCAAGTTTTCAAGTCGTATGTAATGCCTGTTTTACTCCCAATTTCGTCAAGGAGGTACGTGGCTCCATAGAAGGTTCTTGTACAAGTTTCCGTTGGTACCGGTCCCGGTTTCATATTGGCTTTCGTTGCAGCCAATTCCTGCTGAAGTAAATATTTCTTGTTGGGAATGAACTCACCATTGACATTCTTGCCGATATAAACTCTTTTGTGGGTTCCACGCTTTTTATCTGAGTCCCAATATGGCTTATCCTCATATACATATTCAGTCCCATTGATTACCTGGGTTCCTTTTCTCAACTGTACCACCTCCCATAGATATATTTTATACCTATGTAAGTGGTTTTGTCAAGGGATAATATGTCGTTTTAGTTAGAATTTATGCGGATCTCAAGGTTCTCATAGGTACAAAATTTCGGGATTTCAGGTTAATAACCGGGAACAAAAAAAGTATTCTCACCGATGAGAATACTTTTTTACATTCATAAATATATCAATCTGATACTAAAAGCCCCAAAATGGTGGATTTATTATGAATGACCAAATCACCATTTCGCTTTGAAGCTATCTCCCCGAAAGATAGAGCACCCTCCACCGGGTATCTCATTTTTGTCTGAATGTTCTGCAGCTCTTCCACAAACCGATCTTCCAGAAACATGGCCCTCGAGATGCAGTCAAAAAGCAGCGGGGTATATTCATCCGGGGCTTTTGAAGCGCATTCCTGTGCAATCTGAAGCGATGAACTCAGCAGAGTGTCCTTGTCTCCTTTCAGGATATAAACCTTACTGCCAACGGGGATGTCCGCAACAAGCACGATATCATTATTTTCATTCACCGCGATTGGATCTCTGACGATCACCGTCGTATCCTCCTGAAGAATTCCAAAGGGGTGATCCTTTGCAAAAAGGAAGAAATCTTCCTTGAAAAGCCTTAATCCTTCAACATTTTCTATCACATAGCGGTACAGATCGAATGCACTTTCATCATCAAGCCTGGATAAAACATTCCCCTCGGATTTTTCAACCAGAAAGGGACCTTCCAGCTTGTTCCAGCCGTGCTTCACCGCCAGCTGGACGACTGGTCGGATGACGCAAATATACAGGGCATCCTTATACAAGCCTCTGTTATCGAAAATACAGGGCTTATGTTCCAGGTTACGGAAGCCCGCACCTCCCCCAATATAACGGACATTACTGCCAAGCTTGCTGAAAACGGTATTTGTTAAATCTCTGATGCTGGGGGACAAACCATCCACAAACACGATCGCAGTACAGTGCATCAGGCTTTCCGGGTTGATGCGCATGGGCATCAGGTATGGCAGAACCAGCGAAGAGTATACACTGTCAAGCTTTTGAACAATAAATCCGGAGGTTTCATGGGAATTTCCATTCAGCAGGCCCGGGAAAATTCCACCGAAGAACTGAACATTTTTAGTATTCAGATATTCTCTCACTTCGTCTAACTCGTCGATTGAATTCTCGGCGGCCATGATCATTAATTTTTCATTCTGTTGGATGGATAGATCATCAACATAACATTTTAGTTCCGGGAATGAATTCAAATACATCGTCCAGTCCTCCTTTGAGTTTAGTTGTTATGATTTGGGTATTGTTACTATCATACTTCTGGAAAAGGGAAAAAGCAAGATTTTTGTCGTAGAAGATTGAAATATAGTGAGAAAGATTTTTATTATAATGACGGGATCTTGGTAGAAAAATCAATTTCCATGGCGAAAAGAGGGAACCCTATGGTATAATGAATGCGAAAACAGGAAATTTTTGCGGGAGACCCTAAAGGACACATACAAAAAGGGAGTAAAGGGCAAGAGGTGATTTATGAGAAAGAGAAAACATCTGCATGCCAGGGCTATTGTGTACGTCCTGATGGTTCTCGCCGTTGGAGCATTCGCGTACTCCTCTCTGTCCAAGTTTATTAAAAACCGTCCTGCTTTTGATTATCACTACGGCGAGGATACCCTGCGTAATGCGGTTAAGTATCCGGATGTGCGGTTTGCCGTGCTTTCAGACATTCATTATTATGACAGCACACTGGGGACAGAGGGACAGGCATTCGAAGCCTATTTGAAATCAGATCGAAAGTTGTTGAAGGAAAGCGGTACCCTGATTAACCTTGCGATCAAAAAAATAGTGGACTCAAATGTAGAATTTGTCCTTGTTACAGGCGATCTGACCAAAGACGGCGAACTCGTGTGTCACCAAAAGGTTGCCGAGCTGTTGTCCCAATTAACCGAAAAAGGAATTCGGGTTTATGTGATACCGGGTAATCATGACGTGAACAATCCGGGTGCTTTCCGGTACGAAGCCGATCAGAAGCTTCCTGTCCCTTCGGTAAGCCATGCAGAATTTGCGGATATTTATCATGCGCACGGTTATGAAGATGCCCTGTACAAGGATACAAACTCGCTGAGTTATGTATCTGCGCTCCATGATTCGCTCTGGCTCCTCGCCATTGACTCCTGCCGTTCGGGAGAAAACAAACCCGGAGAGACTGAAATTGTCGGGGGAAAACTGGATGAAAAACAGGAGAAATGGATCGAGGAAATGCTTGTATTGGCAAGTAGGGAGAAAAAAGCTGTCATTGTGACGGCACACCATGGGATCAATGAACATTTTAAAGGTCAAAAAAGATTCCATAATTCTTTTGTCATTGACAACCATAATTATATCGGAAAGCTTCTGGCCTCCTGGAATGTGAAGGTTGCCTTTACCGGGCATTATCATGCACAGGACATTACACTGGCAAATTATGACGAATATGGTTTTTTATATGATATCGAGACAGGATCCCTTGTAACACCTCCGTGCTCTATTCGTTTTTGTACCATCGAAAACAATCAGATGACGGTTCAGTCTGAATACCTGGCGGATCTATTACAACCCGGAACAGACTTCAGTACGGAGGCTGAAGGATTTGTTTTTGAGTCGGTAGCACAGGAAGCAAGAAAAATTCTAAAAAAATTCTTTGTTTCACAGACGGATGCCGATTACATTGCAAATTATGCAGCCAGTGCTTTTGTAGCACATTATCGGGGAGACGAGGATATTTCCCTGAAGCCACCATTTGATATAAAAAAGCTAAGCCTTTGGAGCAGATTCGTATATTCTCAGCTGGACTATGTGGTTGATGGTTTATGGGATGATATTCAACCCGCAGATAATGAGGCAGTTTTAAATCTGGAGCATCCTTAGCCTGACGAAAAATGATATCAGGACAGCAAAGCCTGGAGATGCAGTATCTCTGTATAGAATTGAATGAATTGATTCAGCCTTTTTCCATTTGTCTGAAGCTCTTTATACGCTATCGATTCAGAAGACCATTGCTGAAAAAAAAGGGAGGAAATGAACCTTCAGGTTCTTTTCCTCCATAATGGTATACTGATAATATATAAAAGGCCGGTGCGGGAGATGAATCCCGGCACCGGCTTTCTACTACACATTATTCCTGAATCCGGATGGTTGCTTCATCACCCAGCTTGATGCTGTCCTTCACCAGGGTTCCCTGAATGATGGTGCTGTCAGCCTTGAAGGTTCCAGGGCTTACAACGCGGCAGTAGTAAACAAGCGGTTCTTTGTGCTCGGAATCCCGCCATACATTGAAGGTGACCTTTTGACCGTCGGTATTGCGGAACCACCACCAGAAGCCCTTCTCGTAGACACCCGAATTGTAGGGGTTCTCTATGGGCTTCAGCCCGGACGGGACATAATCTGTAATCTCATAGTAGCTGTCCATGGCGGTGGGAGCGATGTTCCAGTCCAGAACAACCTTCACGATATCATTTTGCTGGAACTGGGTAGTTTCTTTGCCCGTTTTGTAATCGTAGAAGGTGCGTTTGATGGTGAGGCTGTCATCAGCTTGAAGCTGTTCGGTCAAAGGCGCTTCAAACACAGACACGACCGATGCGTCTCCGGAGACCGTTGTAATTTTCAACTCCGATAACCTGGTGGAAGGCACCTTCACGGTCACACTGCCGCCATCTTTAAGTTGTTCGGTGTAGGTATTCCCGTCATAGGTATAGGTGAATTCCACTTCCGATGCCGGGAGCTTCTGATATTCCTCCAGCACGAACAACAGCTTTTCAGTATTTACAAGGACTTTCCTGGAATAATTGTCCGTCATGTACTGGAACAGCCCTTCCTTATCCTTCGCATCCAGCCTGGCTGCCAGAACAGCTGCCAGAGCGGTATCTTTGAGGATGGTATCGGGATCATCGGATTCCTTTACACGAATGAAAGGCTTTTTGTTTTCCAGCAGCGGCGTTACTTTATCATCATATATCTTTTGGGCTACTGCAGTTTCACCCAGAGCTTCGAAGGCTAACGCCAGGTACATGCTGTCCCTGGTGGTAAGATTACTAACCTTCAGCGCGTTGTTCAGATCCACCAGCACCGGTTCTCCCATCACTGCCAGGCCAAACAATGCCGGAGCGTTGACCCTTCCGGGCTCTGCGAACATCAGCGAATAGAAGTATTGCTTCAGCATCGCCGCCCCGCTTTCATCCTTCAGTAACATTGCCAGCTGTGCGGACAGTTCAACGTCGCTTTCCGAATAGGGCAGTATTCCATACCCGCCATCGGGTTTTTGATATTGTGAAAGGTCAACAGATGGTACCTCGTAATAGCGATTTCTGTCCTTTGCGATTTCGTCCAGCAGAAGCTGTGCCTGCCAGGCTGAATATTTCTGATCAAGGCGGCTGCCTCCGTTGTACATCAGCCCGTATAGCGGCGGAACCAATTTGCCCCGACCCGCATCGGTAAACAGCAGCGTGGTGATACCATCCTTACCGCCTTGCAGGATCATGTTCGGTTCCAGGCTTTCGGTGACGGCCTTTTCAATTTCATGGTAAGTATCGGTGACATAAATGGTACGCTTGATGCCATCGGACAAACCGCTCTCGCTGATCGCCCGGATCTCTATGTCATAGACGCCTTCCTCCAGCTGCCACAGCGGAATATTCGTTCTCTCAAAGGCTTTGCCGGTGGCTGTTTGAACCAGTCCCGGTTTTTGCGGGCTGGTAACCTGCCAGGTGATGGTCTCGCCTTCCTTCAGATCGTTACCGTAGCTGCTGACACCGATAAACGGTGAATCACCGGTGAGATAGGTCGTGTTCAGGCTGTCATTGATGAAGAACGGAAGGGTGACCCTCAGGTTCGCTTCTCCGGTGCCTGCGTATAAATCCGGGGTGATGCCTGCCAGCGTCACATACCATGAGGTGACATTGTCGGGCAGCTTGAAGGAGAAGGTTCCGGTTCCGTTTTCGTCAAGGGTGACCATTCGGAACAGGGCAGTGTCCTTGAATTCGCTTCTGACCTGCACACTGCCCATGCCAGCGTCAGCCTCAGGCGCAGGTGTTGCTGCGGAAAAACTGACATCCATTCTGCCGAGTCCATTAGCAGTTTTCGCTATAGCTCCCTCGTTCTCGGCATATATCGTGTCTCGGCCGCTCATGGCTCCCATGGCGTGGGATTTGTAGGAGTAACCCAGACCGCTGTCTATCCATTGATACAACATGTCGAGAACATTCACTTCGTACCAGGATATTTTCAGCATGGCCTCGTCTATCAGTGCGAGGTTTACATGTGCCGCTACAGGGTTACCGTCCTTATCCTTTGCAGTGATGTTTACCGTTACGGTATCACCCGGACGATATGCTTCCTTATCGGCTTCCATTTGTATATCCAGTTTCACTTCGCTGGTGTCGTACCGTACACTTTGGGTTCCTGCATTGATATAGCCTTTTCCGTTGAAGTAAACGGCTGCGACGTAGAAGTTCGGAACCAGCTTTTTCGCATATTTCGTTTTATATTCTGCACTGGAAGCAACCTGGTACTTCAGAATTCCTTTTTGGGCTTCCACATACAGGACTGATTTCGGAGATTCGACCTTTTCATCGTTGTTCATCAACGTGACGGTAACGTCCTCATCCACCCGATACTCCTGCTTGTCGGTTTCAAGATGATACCACTCGTAATCGGCTTTTGGACCGACGATACGGTAGTTGGACAGGTATACGCTGCGGTTCATCACCCGTTTGCTGTTGTCATTCCAGATCAATTCTGCGGTGTACCAGCCGTCATTGGGGTTCTTCAGGTTAAAGGTTTCTGTGGCCAGCCCTTTTTCATCGGTGCGGAGGGAGAAGGTCTGGACGGTTTCCTGACGTTCCTCATAACGATACAGTTTTCTGACCAACTTGTTGATATAATCGTATTCTTCGCCTTCTTCAATCTTTTCATAGTAATGGCGTATGATGGATCCGGCGATTTCCTTGTTCGCTGCAGGGGCTCCCAGATAATCCATCGAATTGGTATTACCGGGTTTATTGATTCTGGTCAGGTCGATTTTGTTCAGCGCGGCCTTTAACGTCGTTTTCCCTTTGTCATCGGTATTTGCTTCAAAAGCTGCATAAATATCATTGATAAAAACTCGTGTGTAGGCATTACTGTAAATTTCACCGCTTTCGGGCAGGGAAGCGTTGGCGTTGATGTAGATATACTGTTCGCCCTGAGCCTTTTCGTCCGTGGTCTCTGCCTTGAAGGGAACCACAAGCTTGCCGGTTGATCCTGTTTTAATGGTATTATTCGTCTCCTTTAAGGGATACCCTCCTATATAGTAGGATACATCCAGAGAAGGAAGTGGGGTTCCGTCAAAGAAAGCCGGAATGATGGTGAAGTTCACTGTTTCACCGAGGAATATGGCTTCCTTGTCTTTTTCAATTGTCATCTGGTAAGCCGGTTTCACATAATTTTCAACGGTGATGTAGTGGTTGTTGACCACCTGGCCGTCGGCCTTCACCGTGATGTTATAACCACCGGGAGAAAGCTTCGGCAATTGGAAACTTCCGCCGAAGAAACCATTCTCGGCAGGGATGGTCAACGTAACAAGGGGTTTTTGGATGGAAGGCAGAAAATACCTCAGGAACATGGCCTCGGGGAATCCCCAGTACCCGCCCTGTGCGATTTCTACCGTCACGGTCTTCGGGGATGTGCCATATCCGCGCTTCTGCAGGAAACCCCAGAACTCAACCGAATCATCCGGCTTATACAGGTTTCTGTCGGTCTGAAAATAACGCCAGTAGTCATCATATGCGTATACGTTATTGCCATAGGCCCTGTATCGGTAGTTCAAAAGAATCAGCTCATTGTTTCCGCTGCGAATGATGAAATACTCCAGCTCGTCGCTATCGGGATCGGCCGGGATGGTATCAAAGGTAGTGACACCTGATGCATCGGTGGTATAATTCTGACTGTTGCTGGAAACGAAGACCTTTGCGGAGGCCTCGGCTTTTCCGGTTTTCAGGTTGTTCACCCAGAAAAGTGTTTTTGTATTGCTTACTGTAAAGTATGCTGCCAGGTCAGTGGATTGTACCAAAACCTGCGCGGTAAGATCATCATAGGTGCTTTCTATAAGATAAAAACCATTTTTCAGCGATTCGGGCAGAGCAAGGTATTTCTGCTGCCATTTTGTCAGATCAAAGGTTTGCTCAAATGAGGAAATACTGGACAGCCCCTCTTTGGAGACCAGGTTATTTTGTTGGCTGATGTATGCCCACTCTGGTTTGCCGTGTTTGGACTGTAAAGCATTCAGGAAATCCTGAATATTTTTAAATTGATATACGGTGGTCTTCACAACGGCTTCTGTATTCTGATTATTTCCGGAATAAATGCCGATGGGAATGATGGGTGCTTCACCTGTGCCGAATTCCATCAGCTGGCTCTGGAAATACAGGCTGCCCTTTGACTCGGTATATCCGGATTGCTCTGGTTCGGTCTCAAAAGAAAAAACATAATCCTCGGTCAGTTTCAGGTCCGTCCCTTTCAGGGGAAGACCCTTTCGCAGGGTAACTGTATACAGGGTAGCGGGTTCCAGCTTTTTCGGGATGAATACGACCGCGTACCCGTTTCTTTCAAAACGCCCCTCAGCCTTCGGTGAGATCTCAAAGTATTTGTTCAGATCCTCATAATCGGTGTGGCTGAAGTAAATTTCAATTCCTGTGTTAACCGGGACATAATTGGACTGATCTGCGGGCAGCGTGCCCAATACCGAAAAATCCCGGCGTGTCTGGAAGGTCCAGGACACGGTCTCCTTGTCAGCGGTGGTTAAAACAAAGGTGTACAGGCTGTTGGTGTTTAGTTTCGTCTGTGGTTTGATGACGAAATGCTTTTGTTCATTCTGCGTGATCTCCAGGGTATTGTCACCCAGCATGCGAAGCATTTCCTTCATTTGATCCAGAGTATAGTCTTTTTCGGATTTCAGAATAAACTCTGTGTCGGTGTAGATTCCTGTGGCGTCAAAACGCACCGGGGTCAGCAAAAATCCGCTTCTGTACTCCTCAGCGTACACCGGTGTAAACGGATTTACTACCCAGAATACCGCTGCGACTAAAGCGACTGCTAAAACAATTGCTAAGATTCTCTTCATGGCCAATCCTCCTCCTTCAATACAATTCCATGATGGATTGCCTGTATATGTACTTCATTCTCTGTAGCGTACCATGTGGTATGAGCGGTTGAGTCCGGGCGATCCGCCTTCTGTTTACTTGGGCTGATACCCCGGAATCCTCCCGTTTGCATGGAAACCCCGCTTCAATATAGATCGGCTACAATGCTTTTGACGTTAACAGGTTCAATAAGTTCCATGAAAAGAGAGGAAGCTGTCCGGTTATGAGACCCATATCGGTTTTTAGCCAAGGGGTAAGACCATCTCTTAATCACTCAAATCAAGCGCTAACTCTCCTGAGGTGTGAACAGTAACCTCCAAAACACCTGCTGACTCTCCTGGGGTTTCAGCCATATGGACAATGCGGGTCTGGAATGATAGAATAAGAGCGATTTCAAGAGATAGAGGAAACGATTCAGGAGGATAAAAATGAACAGGGCATATAATTTCTCTGCCGGGCCTTCGGTTTTGCCGGAGGAAGTTCTGCAGATTGCCGGGGACGAAATGCTAAACTGGCATGGCAGCGGCATGTCTGTTATGGAAATGAGTCACCGATCCAAATGGTATGAGGAGATCATCAAAAAGGCTGAATCGGATTTAAGAGATCTGATGAATATTCCTTCCAATTATAAAGTGCTTTTTTTGCAGGGGGGTGCGTATACGCAGTTTGCAATGGCTCCTCTGAACTTGATGAAAAAGGGCAAGGCGGATTATGTCAATACAGGAATCTGGTCACAGAAAGCCATCACCGAAGCCAGGAAATTCGGAAAAGTGAATGTAGTGGCTTCTTCCGAAGAGAATAATTTTACATGCATTCCGGATCTGGATCCGAAAACCTTCAGCCGGGATGCCGATTACTTTTACATTACCACAAACAATACCATCTATGGAACCCGATATACCGCCCTTCCCGTCACAGGACGGGTTCCCCTTGCAGCAGACATGTCCTCGAACATTCTTTCCGAGGTGTATGATGTTCCCAATTTCGGCCTGATATTTGCCGGAGCACAGAAAAACATGGGGCCGGCCGGTGTAACGGTTGTTATTATCCGGGAGGATCTCGTGGCCGATACATCGCCCGAGGTGCCCACCATGCTGCAGTATAAGGTTCATGTTGAAAACGAATCCATGTACAATACGCCGCCGTGTTACAGCATCTATATCTGCGGCCTGGTTTTCCAATGGCTGAAGAAACTGGGCGGCGTGCCGGTTATGCAGAAAATCAATGAGGAAAAAGCCGGTATTCTTTACGACTTTCTGGATAATTCCCGTATGTTTCAGGGAACCGTAGTTAAAAAGGATCGTTCCTTGATGAATGTTCCCTTTGTTACAGGGAAAAAGGAACTGGACGAGAAATTCATCAAAGAAGCTCAGGAGAAAGGCTTTTTGAACCTGAAGGGTCACCGCAGCGTCGGCGGTATGCGTGCAAGTATATACAATGCCATGCCTGTGAAGGGCGTACAGGCTTTGGTCGATTTTATGAAGGATTTTGAAATGAAGAACAAATAACCGGTTGTTATGCAGGAGAGAAAATGAAAGTAGCTTTAGAAGATAAGATATTGCTGAATGTAGAAAAACCCGCTCGTTATACCGGCGGAGAATGGAACATGGTCATTAAGGATCCCCAAAAGGTGGATGTCCGTTTTGCATTTTGTTTCCCCGATGTGTATGAAGTGGGGATGTCCCACCTGGGGATGAAGATACTGTACCATGTTCTGAACCGCAGACAGGACACCTATTGTGAACGGGTATTTGCACCGTGGGTGGACATGGAAAAAGTGATGCGCGAAAAAGGGATACCGCTGTTTGCTCTGGAAACAAAGGAACCCATTCGGGATTTTGATATGGTGGGGTTTACGCTCCAATATGAGATGAGCTATACGAACATCCTCAATATGCTGGATCTGGCCGGCATTCCGCTGTTATCACGGGAAAGAACAACGTCCGATCCCTTTGTGATCGCCGGAGGGCCGTGTGCCTGTAATCCAGAACCTCTGGCCGATTTCGCAGACCTTTTCGCCATTGGTGAGGGGGAAGAGGTTATCCTCGAGATCATTGATGCATATCGTGAATGGAAGGGTAAAGGCGCTGAAAGAGAGGAATTTCTTAAAGCAGCAGCCAGGATACCAGGTGTTTATGTACCATCCTTGTATGCCGTATCCTATCACCAGGACAATACAATTCAGGCGGTGACCCCTGTCGCAGAAGAAATCGGGAAAACCGTTCGTAAAAGGATTATACACGATCTGGATACGGCTGATTTTCCCGAGGACATCATCGTACCGTTTATCGGCACCGTTCATGACAGGATTATGCTGGAGATGTTCCGTGGCTGTATCCGTGGCTGCCGTTTCTGCCAGGCGGGTTTCATCTACCGGCCTGTGCGGGAAAAAACACCGGAGGTTTTACTGAAGCAGGCCGAAGGGGCCATTTCCAAAACAGGCTATGAGGAAATTTCACTGGTATCGTTAAGCACCAGCGATTATTCCTGCCTGACGAACTTTACCGATGAATTGCTGAAGCTGACCGAGGACAGGAAGGTGAATTTATCCCTGCCCTCGCTGCGTATTGATAATTTCTCGCTGGATCTGATGGAAAAGGCCCAGAAGGTACGCAAAAGCGGGCTTACCTTTGCGCCGGAGGCAGGTACCCAGCGTTTAAGAGACGTGATCAATAAAGGTATCACAGAAGAAGATATCCTCAATTCGGTTCACCTGGCCTTCGAAGGCGGCTGGAGCAGCGTCAAGCTGTATTTCATGATAGGCCTTCCCACCGAAACCGACGAGGACATCGAAGGAATTGCCAGGCTGGCTGCCGAGGTAGTCCGGGCCTATAAAAGAGTACCGAAAGAAAAAAGAGCAAAAGGCCTGAAGGTGAATGTCAGCGCTTCTTGTTTCGTACCCAAGCCATTTACTCCCTTTCAATGGTTCGGGCAGGATACGCTGGATCAATTCCGTGAAAAACAGAAGCTGCTTCGTGAAAAAATCCGCGAAGCATCCAATTCAGTCACCTTTCACTGGCATGAGGCGAAAACCAGCCTGCTCGAAGCCGTGCTGGCCCGTGGGGACAGAAGGCTGGGGAAGGTTCTTCTGAGCGCCTGGCACAAGGGCTGTCACTTTGACAGCTGGGATGAGTTCTTCAAATTTGATGTATGGATGGAAGCTTTTCAGGATGAAGGTATCGATCCTGCCTTTTATGCCAACCGGCAAAGGGAGTTTGAAGAGGTGCTTCCATGGGATCATCTCGATATGGGTGTATCGAAGAAGTTCCTGGAAAAGGAATGCCGGAAGGCATATCAACAGACCCTTACACCAAATTGCCGCGTGAAATGCACCGGCTGCGGCAGCACGGTGTTCTCTGCCGGAGTCTGCAGGGTGGATGATGAAGAGGCAAAACCATAAGTCCGCCGGAAAGCCGGTCTTCCTGGATGGGAGGACAGGACATGAAATCGGGGTTGATTTGGAGGATATCATGCATTTCAGATTTCAATTTACACGAGGAGAAGATTTGAAGTTTATCGGGCATCTGGACATCCTGCGGCTGTTTGAGCGGGTGTTCAAGCGCTCGGGGCTTCCTGTCGCCCATTCGCAGGGGTTCAACCCCCGGCCGCAAATCATCTTCGGTCAGCCCATGCCTTTGGGGCTTACAAGCGAGGGTGAGTTTGCCGATGTGGAATTAATCGGCAAACATGACCCGCAGGAGTTCCTGAAAACCATGAACGATGCGCTTCCGCCGGGGATCAGAGTTGTGGATGCAAAGGAAAAAAAGAATCCCTCCAACCTGATGGGCCAGATTTCAGGTGCAAGATACCGCGTAGGCTTCAAAGCGCCGGAAGGGTTCCGCCTTCAGCAGCTTATCGATGATGTTTTGGCAGCGGACACCCTTCTTGTGATGAAAAAGACCAAAAGTGGTGATAAGGAAAAAAACATACGGCCCTTTATTTATGAACTGACAGGGACTCTCAATGCTTCAGGTGCTTGCTTCGAGGTGCTGCTTGGTGCCGGTCAGGATGACAATATCAGGCCGGATTTATTTCTGTCAGGCGTATCAGCCGCTTTTCAGGCCGATCTGGAGCTTATTTCGATGCATAGAATCATATTGTTGGGGAGAAGGGAAAACAATTGGTTGTCCCTCCTGGATGAACAAATGCTTTAAGGTGACCCGGTATTGTTTCAATAGAAGCTGCTATAGATGCAGGCTTAACAAACCCGCCCAGGCGGTGCGGATGGCAGGAGAATTGTGAATACAGGCGATGGTAAAAGATATTCTGGTTGATACAAAACCCGATCAAACCCGGGTTGCCATACTGGAAGACGGCGAGCTGACAGAAATCTATATGGATTCGCCGGATCAGAAGAAACTGTTCGGAAATATCTACCGCGGCAAGGTGGAACGGGTTCTTCCGGGGATGCAATGCGCTTTTGTGGATATTGGCCTGGAAAAGAACGCCTTTCTGTATGCCGGAGATATTTATACCGGAGCCCCCGTGGATCAGGAGGAAACAGGCCACCACGCACACGCACCGGTTGAAAAGATTGAAAGGCTGATCCGTGAAGGGCAGGAAATCATCGTACAGGTCATCAAGGAAGCCATAGAAACAAAGGGACCCAGAGTAACCACGCATATTACGCTGCCAGGCAGGAATACGGTTTTATCTCCGTTTGCTCCGGGAATCGGCGTATCAAAAAAAATACAGGATCCTGAAGAACGGGACAGGCTGAAAAGCATTGCTGACAGACTATGCCCAAAGGGGATGGGCATCATCATCCGTACGGCCGCACAAGGCCTGGATGCCTGTGAGCTTGAAGAGGATATCCTCTTATTACTGAAGCTTTGGCAAAAAATATTCGAAAAGGAAGCGAAGGGTGCGGTACCCCGGTGTATTTACCGTGAACCCGACCTGGTACAGCGGCTGGCAAGGGATTTGCTAAATGAAGGAGTGCGGCGGTTTGTCCTGAATAACCGGAATGAATATGAAAGCCTGCTGGATCTGCTGGATGACATCTCACCCGATATGAAAACGAAGGTTGAATACTATTGCGGGGAATATGATCTGTTTGAATTCCATCATGTGGAATC
>JAEZBW010000360.1 GCA_023426765.1 Bacillota bacterium | reverse complement strand
CGTACGGTGGTGTGAGAGGTCGGCTACTCAATTAATGGGTAGCCTCCTACTCGATTTCCGCGCTATGACCATACCCTGAACGGAAGTGCGGGTTATGTTCGAGCCGCCCCATAAACCATCGAAAAATATCGCATTACCTCTCTTGAGTATGGAATTGATGTAGGTTACAATAAATACAAAATATATCCGGCGGGGGAGCTTTTTGTGGCAGGTGTGGATAACATCAGGGATTTCTTTATCGTAGTCGGGAACTATCTGGGGTTGAATGGACCCTTTGATATTCTTTTAATGCTTATCGATATCAGTATCATCTCGTATATTGTCTATAAGCTGATTCAGCTGGTGCGTGAAACCAGAGCAATGCAGCTGGTAAAGGGAATTCTTTTTATTGTTGTCGGCTTGTGGGTAGCGCAGCAAATCGGGCTGAAAACCCTGGCATTCCTGCTGGAAGGCGCTATCTCGCTGCTGGGCTTTGCACTGATCGTCCTGTTTCAGCCCGAGCTGCGCAGAGGCCTTGAAAAGATCGGCAACAGCGGCTTTAAAAACTTTTTCGTAGCGGACAATGAGGAAGATCAGCTGCGTACCACCGCTTCCATCGAAGAGATTGTCAAATGCTGCGCTCATTTTTCAGAGAACTATATCGGAGCGCTGATCGTGCTTGAAAGAAATACCAAAATCGGTGATGTGATCAACACCGGCACCCAAATGGATTCCCAGATCTCCTTCGAGCTTCTGGCCAATATATTCACCCCGAACACCCCGCTGCATGATGGCGCCGTCATCATCCGCAGCAACAAGATCAAGGCAGCCGCCTGCTATCTTCCGCTCACAGAAAATTCAAGCCTCAGCCGAGAATTGGGAACACGCCACCGGGCAGCACTGGGGATCACCGAGGTTTCGGATGCGATCTCCATCGTGGTATCCGAGGAGTCCGGGAAAATATCCTACGCCCATAACGGCGGGCTGACACGGAACCTTACACCCGACACCCTGAGAAAAGCACTGTATCGCTTTCTTCTGGACAAGAATAACAATAAAAAGATGCGTTTTTGGTTTAGAAAGGTGAAAGCGGATGAATAAACGTTTCAATCAATTCTTCGAGAAGGATCTCGTTTTAAAAATAATATCAGTATTGATCGGCATCATGCTGTGGTTTATCGTACTGGATCAGCAAAACCCGCTGACCGAAAAAACCATATCCATCTCGTTGCGATCCAACCGGGAGGTTCTTGAAGCAAGCAATATCAGCCTGGTTTCGTCCAATGTTCCGAATACGGTGGATGTTGTGATCCGGGGCAGAAAGCAACGGATAGACAAGGTTTCCTCCAATGATTTTCAGGCTTTTCTGGATTTCTCCTCCATCGAGAACACCGAAACCGCCGAAATTCCCATCCCACTGCCCGAATACATAGGAGACCAGGATGTTCTTGTGCTGGACGTTTACCCCAAGGTTGTGAAGCTTAAGCTGGAAAATGTCATCCGCAAAGAGTTCCCCGTATCGGTGAAATGGGTGGGTGAGCTTCCCGAAGGGTATGATGCGGTGAATGTGAAAACAAACCCGAACACCATCATCCTGGAGGATCTTGAAAGTGTTATGAACAGCATCGGCAGTGTGGCGGTAACTGTGGATCGGCAGCACCTTTTAGAGGGAACATCCATAAACCGTCGGCTTGAGGTTTATAATGAAAGCGGAAAAACCATTTCCATGCCCGGGGCCAACGTACAGGTGAATGTGGCCTATAACATCTCCAAAACGGTGAAAGTCACCACAACGGTAACCGGAAAGCCCAGGGAAGATTATTACGTCAGGGATTTCACGCTTTCCAAGGACACGGTCAGGATCACTGGAGACTATGATATTATCAAGGATATCACAGAAGTGCGGGCTGAGCAGCTGGATGTCAGCAATCTGAATGCATCCTTCCAGAAGGATCTGCAGGTTCAGCTGCCTGAAGATGTACAGCTGTACAAGACTGAAAGCGTCATCACCGCACAGGTGAATATTCAGCAGTTCTCCCATCAGATGATCAGCATTCCCAATGCATCGGTCACCATTTTTGGCGGGGATGTTACCGGAAAAATGCAGTATCGCATTCTTGAAGATGAAATTGCCTTCAGCGTGAAAGGGCCCGGTGAGATTCTCGATACCCTTGATAAAAAAGCGATCCGAGGCTTTGTAGATGTATCGGGCCTGGGTGAGGGAACCGGGATGGTTGAAATCGAGGTTTCGCTGCCATCAGGCGTTTCAATGGATGACAGTGTTTCAGTGACGGTAGAGGTGGAAAATGTTGTCCTCGCAATAACGCCGACCCCTACGCCGGAACCTGAAGAGCCCACCCCAACGCCATCCCCGGAGCCGGGTGGGGGAAACAACGAAAACCCCTGAGGGTTCCATGGAGAACCTTGTTTTGTAATCTGTTGAACGCAGTATGAAATAAACGAATGTTGTAAAGCTTATCAATGAATTTCTTTAATATGAAGCCTTGCCGTTAAAGTGGCAGGGTTTCAATGCTTTTATTCTCCTTGAGCATAAATCGATCAATTTTTTCAAGAGGTCTTGGGAAACATAAACAGCAAACAGCACAATTGCCTGTGCATTCTCTGGCGCAGAAGCAAGATTTTGCCTTGTGCAACTTTCCTGCCTATGCTAAAATAATCAACGGAACGTCATTTTTCGGAGGTGCAGATGGAAACGAAAGATCTACTGGGATTGATACCAGGGCTTTTGGG
>JAEZBW010000312.1 GCA_023426765.1 Bacillota bacterium | reverse complement strand
TCACTCATGATATTGCGGAAGCCATAAGCATGTCAGAACGTCTATACGTACTATCCAAACGACCAGGCGAGATTAAACTGGCCATGAATATACACTTTGATATGAAACAGCGCACTCCGCTGAAATCAAGAGAGGCTCCGGAATTTCGCGGCTACTTCAATCAGGTGTGGAAGGAGTTGGATATCCATGTCTCCTGAGGAAGCATCCAGGGATCAGCTTGAATACTTAAAAAAAGTCAGGGCGCGAAAAAGGATGATATTCATTCTGCGCGTATTATTACTCATTGTCTTTTTTGCCCTGTGGGAAATTGCGACAAGGCTGAAATGGATGGATCCGTTCATTTTCAGCAGCCCCGTCAGAATGATTAAAACCATTGCACGATTGACTGCTGACGGCAGTATTTACGAGCATGTCTGGACAACGCTGTGGGAAACATGCACAGGCTTTGTGCTTGGAACCATTGTGGGTATTTTAATGGCAATTGTATTATGGTCATCGGAGACAGTATCAAAGGTTTTGGAGCCTTACCTGGTTGTGGCTAACGCCCTGCCGAAAATCGCTCTCGGACCGGTTTTCATTGTCTGGCTTGGGGCTGGCCCCCTTTCCATCATCACCGTTGCGCTTACGGTATCGTTAATTGTTACGGTACTGGAGGTGTATACGGGTTTTCAGGAAGCCGATCCCGAGAAAATCCGTCTGGTGAAAAGCTTTGGTGCCACCCGGAGACAGATTTTAACGAAGGTTATCCTTCCATCGTCCTTTCCGGTGATGATGAATTCGCTGAAGGTGAATGTCGGTTTGTCCTGGGTTGGGGTGATAGTGGGTGAGTTTCTTGTTTCACGGGCGGGCCTGGGCTATTTAATCGTATATGGCGGCCAGGTGTTTCAGCTGGATCTGGTGATGACCAGTGTTCTGATTTTGTCTGTTTTAGCAGCTTTGATGTATTTCGGAGTTCAGCTTCTGGGAAAGGGAATCAGCAGGAACTATTAAGAGTTTCATTGGGGGGAATGAACTTATGAAATGTTTCCGTTACATGCTTGTGTTTGCCCTGGTTATTTTGATGCTTCTGCCAGGGTGCGGTACAAAGGAACTGAAGGAAATTACCCTGTGTGAGGTAACCCATTCCATCTTCTACGCACCGCAGTATGTGGCCATCAGCAAAGGTTTTTTCGAGGAGGAAGGGTTAAGGGTTACACTGGTGAATGGTGCAGGTGCCGACAAGGTGATGACCGCAGTATTGTCCGGTCAGGCGGACATTGGCTTTTCCGGCCCCGAAGCCTGCATCTATGTATACAATGAAGGAAAAGACGATTATGGTGTTGTATTTGCCCAACTGACAAAGCGGGACGGTTCCTTCCTGGTTGGCAGAGAACCCATGCCGGATTTCAAATGGGAGGATGTGAGGGGAAAATACATCATCGGCGGAAGGAAGGGCGGAGTGCCTGAAATGACGCTGGAATATGTACTGAAGCAAAACAACCTCATTCCCGGCAAGGATTTGGAAGTGGATACATCGGTGCAGTTTGCGCTGATGGGCGGAGCTTTTCTGTCGGGACAGGGGGATTTTGTCACACTGTTCGAACCGGTTGCATCCTCCCTTGAAAGGGAAGGCACAGGCCATATCGTAGCGTCCATCGGAGCCGAAAGCGGTGAAATACCCTACACGGCCTACTACGCGAAAAAGAGTTACATGGAAAAGAACCCGGAAATCATCCAGGCCTTTACGAATGCGATTTACAAGGGGCAGCAGTGGGTTGAGAACAGCAGCAACAAGGAAGTGGCCGAAGCCCTGAAAACTGCATTCCCGGACAATGATCCCGAATTGCTGGAGACGATTGTAAACCGTTATAAAACACAGGATACTTGGAACAAGACACCTGCGATGAAGGAAGAAGCTTTCATGAAGCTGCAGGAGGTCATGCAGGAAGCAGGAGAGCTGAAGGAACTTGCACCCTTTGACAAGCTTGTGGACAATACCTTTGCCGATAAGGCTGTAAAGAAGTAAACGATGCAGATTCAGGGGACGGGATACTTCACGGGTAAAAATCGGGAATCTCCGAAAGCAAAGCTATAAGTACTATGAAAAGTACAAATAATTTATTATGAGCGAAGCGATTGTCATCCTGAGTGTAACGAAGGATCTCCTCCGGGAAAGATTCTTCGTTGCACTCAGAAGTCCCACGCATACTGTGCACCACGATAAATGAAAGCGAAGCTGTCATTCAGAACGCAGTGAAGAATCTAAGAGATAGATCCTTCGCTACACTCAGGATGACAACTGCGTTGAGCAGAAACTGTGGTACTTTCATGGCAATGACAGGTTCGCTTTTTTTGTGATGCACAATTAATCCATCAGCAGCATCACCAGGCCCTGAATGATCCCTATCAGGAATCCAAGAATTGCACCGAGATATTCTATAAAGCGCAGTTCCCTGTTCACAACCCCAATCACGATGTCTTCAAATGAAGCCAGATCCAGGGCTTCTATTTTCTCGACCACCATCTCCGATATGGCCAGATTCTCGGTCGCATGGGTGATCATATTGTTGATCATATCGTGAATATAGCGATCACCGTCTTTGGACATAAAGGTTTCCAGCTGCTTTTTAATGGTTTTGTCGGTAAAGCCGTGCAGGAATGCTGGAAGCTTGTCTTTCAGGATCTTCACGACGTTGGTGACGATGGAATTCTTCAGATGGTCGATGTCCTTTTCCTGAACCAGACTGCCCAGTA
>JAEZBW010000031.1 GCA_023426765.1 Bacillota bacterium | reverse complement strand
TTTTTTTCTGTAGTGTAGAAATAAGGATGGACATAAGTGCCGCCTGACGACAAAAGTGTGCGCGTGACATAAAAATGAGTCGCAAGTATCGAATTCAACCTTTCTCGATGCAAATTCGAAAACAATGTTCGTTCCCCATCTTGGGCAATACAGATATCTACCACGTCTAATGGCTTTAGATTTGACCTTTGCAAAACTTTAATAAAAGCATTGTGCAAGTTGTTTAACGCTCTTAGTAAGAGTCGTAAATTGGTACCGACAAGTCTTTCAAGAGCATTGTAAGTGGAGATGTCAGACACCGAACGATAATAATTGACTTTGCGATCGAACAAACATCCTCTCCGCACAAAATATAAAAAAATAGTATAATATTTATCAATTTTATTGTCGGCGACCCAATCAAAGTCATCGACGGAAGCGATAGTGCCAAGCTCGCCTTTGATTTCTGCAACTTCTCGTTCAGTATCTGAAAATTTTGTAAAAATATTGTTAAAATAACGTGTAAAAAAAATGAGTCTCTTGTCTATAACTTTCTTTAAATCGGGCGCAATAACTTGATACAAACGAGGCTGGCCACGCATATCGGATTCCCTAATGATTTCAGTGCCAGACAAGCTCTTTAAATAAATATAGTGAGACATGTTTCGCATGGCCGCAATAATAACGCATTTTTTGCTTTCGTCATAAAATATTTCTTTAAATTGTTTTATTTTTTTCTTAAAATCTTGATCTGAGCGCAAATTATCAAGAGCATCAATTACATAAACAAATCTCGAACTCGTTCCTGCGTATTCAACAAGCATTTTTGAAAGCAACTTATCGACATCGCTCTCTGATTCGTGGCCTCGTGAAGTATTACTTAAAAACATTGACAGTAATAATCTTGATTTTTCCTGGGGATAGTGCTTTAATAGCTCGTCGTTGGCATTTTTTGAAAAAATTTCATCGATTTTATGTTTATAAAATTTTTTAATAATATATGCTGTATGTGCTACAATCGCATCGCTTAAGTTTTGATTTGAATAAACATCTTTTGTCAAATCAAGCCTAACCCAAATTATATTTAACTTGTCAAGCCTGTCGTGGTATCGAGAAAATAAATAATTAAATAATGTCGTTTTTCCAGAGCCAATGTCGCCAGTAACGATGAATCGCGTTTTCCTCAAAACATACATCCCATTGTCAATCCTTTTGCTGTCTATTGCCATTTTGCAAATGTAATGAAAAAAATCTTCCAAGGTCTTTTCTGTGAGATTAATCGGCGCATTCAGCAGGTCGCTGTTTTCATAATCAATACTCTCATACTTTTTTGTTTTTTCATCTAAATCTGGAAATGCATAAATTGTTTTAAAAACATCTGCTTTGCTTGTCCCTGCCTCTTGGATTGTCAGGCAAAAGTTGAGAATTTTATCCAGTATATTTAATTTATTGTCAAGCTTGAAGCCGTCCAAGTCTTGCATGTCATTGCTAAGATCAACAGCCTTTAAAGGTAATGCAGACTTTAGACTAACGCTTTGGTAGTCAATGTCTGGATGCAAGCAATACGTGGACATAACATCATCATAAGCCCTGCAGGTAATATCAATCAGTGCTTTTTTCATGGTTCCCCTCCGGTAATATTTTTTGATATTTCTTCGTATAAAAGTTAGTGAATTTTTTATATGAAGAAATATTATCAATCATATTAGCATAAAACATTACATCTTCAACCAGCGTCATCAGGTCCTGATGTTGAGATACGCTTGCTCGGATACATGAGTATTGATTGTTATTCGCTATATCAGACAGAGAAACGACCCCCAAGCCATTTTCGAGGCAGATATTTGTTTTTAGTAATGCATTAATATCATTTTCTATCATTTTAATGTATAACATCAATTCTTCGCGCTGGTCTTTTCGTTGAGATAATTCCACTGTTTCTTCAATTTTCAATATTTCATTTTTATAATACCCAGCATTGATGAGTAGAAGAAAATAACTCAACGTGGCCAAACCACTTCCCACAACTCCACTTAGATAACTCCCAAACTCTCCCCAGTGAGCACTGTTCGATGAAATAACACCTCCGACGTTATACCCATATAAAATAATTGAAATAATAATATATAAGATCGCCAACACTATTAGATAGATCTGTGCTGATTTATTCATATATAGAAAAAGCTTATATCGCACGTCGAAACAATGCAAGCAGATTTATGGTATGCTGTAAAAAATATAAATAAATTACTATTTGAATAGTAATTTTCTCAGTTTCTGTCTTGGGGTGAGCCAAGCCGCCTAAGTGGACTGCTCCTGGCCTGACGTGTCCAGGATCTCTCGCACCCCGCAATCTGCCTTTTGGGAAGATGCGACCTGCCCTGTTTATTTCAAGAATTAGATGTTGTTTTAGTATCCTAGGGTGTTGCAAGGCCAGGATTCTGCGTAGAAGGCAGGCTTCCCAAAGCTCCGCACGCGACAGCCCCAATCCGGTAGTCCTTCTCTCAACGCCTCCAGCGCCTGGCGCGCCGCCGTTTATCCCCCGTCCCTCGCGCCCCGCGTCTGGCGCAACTCCCCCTCTTGCGCTAGGGTTTCCGACAGCTGACGGCGCGGTCCAACAGGGCCTCCGCCTGTCCGGCATCCCCCGAATACTCCCGGCCCGCCAGGGCAAGGATGGCCATGAGACGACCGTTTTTGCTGCTTGTCGCCGCCGTGCTGCTCTGCCTGGCCCATGGCTGCTCGGGCGACGACGAGCGCTATGTCGATTTTTCCAAGCCGACCCCGGCCGGCGGACAGGGCGGCGGCAAGGCCACCGCCGGCCAGCGGCCCCTGCGGCTGGCCGTGGCCTCGGTCAGCTCGCCCGGCGAAACCATCAATTCCCTGCGGACCATCGTCGAGGCCCTGTCAAACCGCACCGGCCGCCAAGTCGTTCTCGTGCAACGCAAGACCTACGCCGAGGTCAATCTGCTGTTGGCCAACGACGACGTGGACATCGCCTTCGTGTCCACCGGCGCCTACAGCGCCTATCGCGGCCAAGCCCCCATCGAGGTGCTGGTCATGACGGAGTTCCTGGGCTCGGCCACCTACGACGCCCAGCTCATCGTGCCCGGCGACAGCCCGGCCCAAAACATCAAGGATTTGCAGGGCAAGGTCTTCGCCTTCACCGACCCCTTAAGCTTTTCTGGCCACCTGGCCGTCATGGACGCCCTGCAGCGCCTGGACACCGCCCCCG
>JAEZBW010000269.1 GCA_023426765.1 Bacillota bacterium | reverse complement strand
CTCAAACACTATTTGTCCGTCCTCGTGTGAATATTGAGAAAGAACCTGCTTCAAAATGGATATTTCTGCTTTCCAGGCTTCTCTGGTAGTGGTAAGAGCATCTCCATGGTAACTGTCACACAGTATGCCAAATACCGAGCTTTCATCCGCAGTATAGAAATCATAGAAAGTGCTGTTGTATAGACAGCGATTACCCATTACGACCCTCCGCATATCGAAATTGAACTACGATCCGGATAATAAACGATTCGTCTCTGCATTTATTGTACCATATTATAGTATTATGCCTATTGATTTTACTGGTTTTTTATAGCGATTACCGTGATTTATCATATATTGGATATGTTAAGATATGACAAAAGCCGCAATTGCTTGCGGCTTCTGCCTTTTTGGTTGCGGAGGAAGGATTTGAACCTTCGACCTTCGGGTTATGAGTGCGAAAAATCGTTTTTTGCAGCTTTTTATAACTTTTTTCAACCCTTAATATTAGCGGTTTTCTGGTTCGTGTGTTTCCATAACCTTATATACTTTTTGGCTACTATTTTCATCTTTAGTAGCCATCCAGTAGCCAAAACTTTTTTTGAGACACCCAGGGGGGGGCCAGGCGCGTCCGGGCGAGAGAGTTACCCCGAAAAAAAATAACCCGCTCTATAAGGCTTTCCTTAAGAATCCATAATAGAGCGGTATTGAACAATGAATAATCCTATGTACTAACGATCCCCACATGGTGGATTATACTGTCGACGTAGTTCTTGTTCAATTTCCTTTCTGCCTGATTGCTGCTTATTTGGGGTATAGTATACAGCAACGCATAGTGAACCTTGTTTGTTTCTTTTCCAACAGTCAGCTCTGTCATGATTTTCGACTCTCGTTTTTACTTCCGATGACTCTCCTATGTCAATAACATGGTACCCATCAGATCTTTTGTCAAGTATTGCATAGACTCCCGATCTATCCTCTAAATCATTGGTTGAAGTATAGGGGCCATCAAAAACATAACTACCAATCGTAATTGCCATATAGCAATCATCTCCTTTCATAGTACTTATTCTCCAAAAAAAACAATATTCCTTCATTTTACAACAAATATTTTATATTTTGATTATAAGTTTGATTCTTATGTAGTTTGTGGTAATATTACCATATGGGGTGATCTAAATGAAATTGAATTACGATTGTGTACGCGATGTTTTACTATCTCTTGAAGAGACGCTAACCATAATAATTGATAATGGCGAATTTTCATATAATTCATTGTCTCCCAACAATTTAATTAAATTAAGTCGCTTATCAGAGTACTCAATGGAAGATGTAATTTATTCAGTTCTAAAATTAGGCGAAGCAGGCTATATAAAAGTGGACATAAATGAAAGCGGAAGTGATTTGCTTGATATATGCATAAGTGATATTGAATACGAAGGGCATGAGTTTCTTCAGGCAATCAAGTCTGATACTGTTTGGAATGATGTTAAGAGAGTTGCAAAAAAAATCGGTTCTATATCGCTCCCTATAATATCTTCAATTGCCAGTAGTGTTTTATCAAAACTTATAACAAAAACAATGGGTTTGCCATAATGCACTAACTATCATTAATCTTGCGGCTTGGATTACTCATAAAACGGTTAACCTTAATGGAACTCGGTTAATGTGGGTGGTATCTGAAGAATTATCTGCTTGCTTGTTATGTTCATCACCCGATAATTCACCTGAAATAACATTTTGCCTTTAGACCGCACTTAGTATCCTGTCCATAACGTCCTTGAACAGTCTTTTTAAGTGCCCAGGATGAAAGCATAAATTATCGCCGATCATCTCCCAGGTATCCGGTCGATCCTTTAAAGACCAGAACCGCTGCTGAATGATCTCCTTTTGCAACGGTGATATATCCCGGAATGCCCGAGCTATTGCAAGCCTGGCTTCTATAACCTCCTGGATATCATTTGTGCATGAGGCACAGGCAGCTTCTATCGTTTGGAGCATGCTTTTCTTCTGTTCTTCAGGAAGCTCCATGCAGTGGTACTTCACTTTTTCAGCTGCATAATAATCAAGATCCACCTGTAGCCTTTCAAGCTCTTTATCGATCTCCGAGTACATTTTCAGGTATCTTTCCATTACTTTTCTGTCCATCATTGGAAAACACCTCCCAGAATGATATTATCAGCATATTGCGGTTATTGGCAATATTTATCGCAGTATACTATCCCGGGCATAGAAAAGGGTGTCCGTATTGTATACACCCTTTCCCGGCTTGCTGGGAACTCATTGAAGGTTATCCTACCGAGAATCGTTTAGGCCTGAGGATCCGGTTCCTGCAGGGCCTTGAGAGTAAAAATTGAAGATAAAATCCTGGTGAGTTACGCAGAAAATTATAGAAGAATTGTATAGAAAGGAAGCCTGTAAGCGTGAATAAAAAAATGACCTGAAGCAGTAACTTCAGGTTTTTCAGCAAGAGGTCTTGTAGCAGTAGATTCAATTGTGTTGGTTTTGGTGAGTCTTTAGGTAATCTGCATACATTCGCTTGAAGGTACTAAAAACCTGTTTATTATCGTGGAGCCTAAGCTGATATTCCATATAACTAAAAACTTTTTCTTTATCAACGGTATCTGGAAAATTTCTATCGCGTATTATATCCTTTGCCAAATCCCCACGAATTGTGTCCTTATCTTTATACTTTATCAACCATTCTTTAAATGTCAACACACTCACCTCCCTTCGACCACATTCTACCATACAAGTGAGGGGAGGGACAAGAAAGGAAGGCAAGCGTGGCAAATTTAATCACAATTCATACTTATTAAAATACAGAACAGATAGTAGCTCCAGGGAGCTTCATGTTGAACTCGGCATACCAAAAGATTTTCTTCTTGGTGGGAAGACCAGATATTAAGACTGAAATTAAAAGAAGGTGAATCCTACTGTATCCATAGGTACACCATAGAAATCGTCGGAATAACCGACGGAATTCTATTATTTTCACTTGTGGCGATGACATCTCCCAACATTAGGCCACCAGTACACCAAAACGGCATAATGTCATAATGTGTATATTTTTAGGCGTTCGACATAAGCATCGAACCTATTACCATCATTCTGATTATAGTTTGCTACCAATCTCTCTGCCCCCAGCCTGTCCACATATTAACTGTTCCTCGGTTATCTCACCGATCATGAGCCGGGCGAGATCGTCCGCAGCGTCCTTCGGATTGTCGTATTCTCTAAGTAGCCGGACAATCCGAACAACGTTTTTCCCGACCTTCATGAGCCCGTACTTTTCAGAGCTTTTTCTGATTATGTTCATAGAATCGCCTCCCGTTCATAATCCCATTATATCAAAAAAGGGCATTCCCGGGAGAGGGAACACCCTTCTTGCAGATATGTATCTATTCCTCTTTGGGATACTTAACAGCTGTAATTCCTGCCTTGTTGAATGCCATAGCAGCCATGACATCAACCATTCCGGCTTTATATCCTGCAGCAAAAGCATCAGTCCATAAAGCAGTAATTCGATCTAAAAGCATATTCTTGGTTTCCTGATCTTCTCTGATTTCTTCTATAGTTTCAATGACAGCGCTTTCAAACTTCCCGAATTTTATCGTATCCATGTAGTCGCCGGCCCGTTGAGTAATGAGCTCATTCATTTCCGCTGAATCCTTTTGAATTAATGGACTAAACTGTTTTTCAACACAAACTCCTAAATCTGTATCAATAGCTCTTTTCATAACTCTATTACCTCCTTGCCTGCCATGGTGTCTAGAATAAAGCGCATACCATCATGAAAAGCATTTTTATAGGTTACTTCGCTTGTTATCCGTTCGATTCCAACCACGATATCTTCGATACCGCTTAAATTTCCCGCCTTAATAGCTTCCTGCAATTCAGTCATGGCTTTTTTGTATTCTTCTGCTTCCTGGTAAGGGATATAGACTTTCTTTTCAACAGTTTTAATATCGAGCTTTAACATAATACTTTCCTCCATTCACTACACGTTATTTTCGACAATATCCAGGAACGAAAACCTTTCCATTTCGGCTGTTTCCGATAATACTAATGTCTATACAACAGCCTTGTTTCTCCAGTTATCAGCTACAATGTGATTTTATTCAGTTGCAGCTTCTGCCTTTTGCAGCTCGCGGAATTCTGTCATAAGTTCTTGTGTATCATTGCAAAGGCCTTCCGTATTGATTGAATTTCTCCATGAATCGTCAAAGACTCTTTCTGTAAACCGAACAAGCTTTATAAATAAATTCTCCTTCATTTCACGGACTTTACCCATGTAATTGAAATTAGGTTGAATAACAGGTTCTGTTTCAATGATACTTAAAAGCACTTTCCTGCGTCTTACTATGTAACTGCTATAAGGCTCCTCGGCAGGAAGGTATTTTGATAGTTCCAAGCCCAAGTGTATACATAGCTTTTTTGTAAGCTCCTGTGATGGCCGATATTGTATGCTAAGGTACCCTTCATAGATGAAACGATAAAGTTTTTGTTGTTCGACGAAACTTTCACCGTTAAAGCCTAATTCAATCAGCAAATTTCTGCATACCTCGCGTACTTCACAATAGCTGTAACTTTTTCCCGAAAACAGTTTCTTGAAAGCCGCCTGACTGAATTCTCGTAATTGTTGGAGGTAATGGTCTCCGGAATAATACTGCTGAAGTAACCGGTTTATGCTCTCCTCATACTCCGTGTTGATGGAAACAACCTCGAGGAGAAGGAGAATGTTGGGAACCAGTTTGCTATTACTGGCTCCCTGTGATGAAGCGCATAACGTATAAACGATTTTGTCTATCTGCGATTTTTGCATACTGCACCTCCCTGTAATTACCACCGACCGGCAACATAATAATATTCATTACTGGTTTTATCATTTGTTCTTTGCCCTTGAAGGAAGGCTGCAGCAATGTTATAATGAAATTGCAATGCTGGCCTTCCACAAGGTTGGTTTGTGATTAAGGAATCCGGATGATCCGCCAAGATGTGACCGGGTTCCTTACTTTGTTTTCAACCATTTAACCACTTCTTCTTTCTCAATCCTCCAATCTCTCCCCACTTTAAAACCTACTAGGCTTCCCGTCTTTAGTGCTCTTTTTATGGTTTGATCGCTTACCTGTAGGAATTCAGCCAATTGCTGGGGAGTTAAAATTTCAGGTAAATTGTTGATTCCCATATAACACCTCCTCTCTATATATAAATATATCAAAACATATACAAACATGTCAACACATTTTTCCATTATGAATGATCATTCGACAGAAAAGGTTAAGCAGACTTTACCTATTGACGTATTGTGTACTTATTTTCAGATATAAAAAAAGAGCCTTGCAGCTCAAAAATTTACTTCTTGCTTTTGCTTTTCTGTTTTCCAATTTCAGCATGGCGTTTAGCTTTAGCGGCCATCCGTCTTTCTCTTTGAATGGTGCTGTTGAATTTATACTCATTATAAATCTTTTTATATTCGGGCGTTTTAGTCCACTCTAAAAGCTTATCTTTTAGTAATAGACACTGTCTTCCCTTTATAAAGACCGGAGTCTTATGGAATAGAAAACCATACGCCCATTGGTACATTTTATCTCTTGTGACCCCAAGGAGTTCAGCAGCTTCCTGGATACTGATAGTATTTTGATCTTTTTTTTCTTCGTTATCATAATCCAAACTTATGACTTCATGCGGAATTCCTCCGGGTTCTATTTCTAATCTTATCCAGTTGTTATTGAACATTATAGTATTGTCATTATACTCTCTTTGATTGTATTCCTTGTATCCATTTATTTTTTCGGTGATGAAAGCCATGTTAATATTATGTATCCATGATAATAGGGCGATTTTAGAAAAGAGAAATTTGTTTCCCAGTTTGCAGAATGGAATCTCATTTTTATTACACGCTTTGTAGATTGTCGACACTGATACTTTCATAAATTCCGCAGCTTCTTCAACTCCAAAAACAGGATTTGTCTTATCATCGAATGATTCCAGTGTAAAAAGGGAAAGCAACTTGTTCATGCCATCTATGATGGTCTTTTGATTCGCAAGGAAATCGTTAATCTGTTCCTGGTTTATTTCCATAATTGATTTACACCCCTTGACGTTCATTGTTAGTCACAGCTTTTGTCATTATCCATTTTCACTTCTGTATCCTTAAGAAGATAGTCCCGGCAATTTGGCTTGTAAGCCCGGAGTTCTCCGGAATGAATAGCTTTATAGAATATATCTCTGCCAATTCCGTAGTACTTACAGGCCTCTTTTACTTTTAGAAATGATTTATCCGTAAAACATAACCCCTTTCACGGTTTTTGTCAGTATATGAATGAGCTCTATCCTAATAACCATTAATTTTATCTTGAAGATCCCATTGCTTTTTCTGATAATCCCAACTTGCGTTTTCTTCCACAATTTCAGCATTAATTCTTTCTATCGCCAATCTATGGCTTTCTCCCGTTCGTACTTCATGATATTTTCTTTCTTGAATTAAATCGTTAATGAGTTTGTTATGCTGCCTTTCAAGTTCGGCTCGAAAATCTAGTACTTTTTGCCGTTCCAAGTCTTTTTCTGATTGCACCTTCTCTTCTAACTCTTTCTTGATGGACGTGTTAATAGAAGCAGATATTAAGCTTATTTCAGGGACAGTCATTTCTATTCCCGAAACAGTGGTATAAGTATAATATCCAACAACTTCTCCTGTGAAATCAATAAACTCATTCTCAATGAAATTGGTGCTTATTTTTAGGTGATCACAGGTTAAATAGACTGTTCCATCCCAAACATCTTCTGTCCTTCGAACATTTACTAAATAAAAGCTGAAGTAATTCCCTATTATTGGTTGAAACACTTTACCAGTAAATTTGACGAGTTCACCTTTATAAGTCTGAGCATTTCTTGCAAGCAGTTCATATGTAATCGATGTGTTTACTTCTTTTTTAGGTGAAGAGGTAACCGTCGGAATAGGTGTTGGTGATGCGCTAACGATTTCTACCGTATTCGTTTCTGCTTTCCAGTTGACCTCCGCTCCTAGTGCTTCGGATACGAAACGGACCGGTACAAATGTCCTGCCATCATACTGGAACGGTTCAACGTCCATTTCAACCTCTTTCCCATCGAGTGTAATTATTATTTCTTTGTAAATTGCCTCAATTTGTTTTGTTCCATTAAATGCAAACACAGGAAGCCCGCCAAAGATGATCCCGCCGATTATTATTCCAATAATCAGGTGTTTAAGATTCTTCACAATAATCGCCTCCTTTTACGGAGGGATTATACCATAATGGTGGAAAAAAATATGTCTTTTGATAAAAAATATCTATAAACGATAGATTACGTTAAAATGAAATCTATTATGAAAAAAAAATCAGTTACATTCAGAAAGTTCAGAGCGAAAAAATTCATGGATATGGTATGATCTGATAATAAAATAAGAATTCCTTGAAGTGGTATAGAAATGTGATTAGAACATCAAATCAAAGCAATACTATTTCTTCCGGCCGCCTTCTAGAACCTCAAGCTTGGAATCATGTCGGCTTACCTTGTTGGTGAGGTTGTCCACTTTACTTTCAATATCATCGAACCGTTTGTTATGCTCCTGAAGCTTTTCATAGGTCTGCTTGTAACCATCGAAAAGGACACCCAGCTTTTTACCATGCTAGTCTCCTATCCAGAAAATGTCATTCTTTAAGCCCTGCAGGTCGCTCTTTGTTTCCTTCCGGAATTGTCAACATACATCTATCAAGCAACTCAAAGGTTTTATCATCCCACTGGGAAGGAAGAAAAGATTTTTGTCCTGCAGAATTGAGCCAATAAAAAAGAACCTCCGAACATTGCCGGAAGTTCGTCCTCTTAATATCAACTGAGGAAAAGAAAAGTGGTAAAAATCTCTATTTCATTATATGGAGATTGTGGATAATTGGTAATAAAAAGAACTTTATATGATCTATATTGAAAATTCAGGAAACCATTAATAGATAAAATTGAAAATAGTATTGATTATCTTCTTCTACTTTAAGTCACCAAAATTTTTATAATTATACTCTTTAGCGAAAGCTAAAAGGGCATTCCGTAAATTGCCACGATTATTCTTATCAAGAGTATATATACGATAAATGCAATACTTCTTATCTTTTAGCATCCACAATAAGCTTGCGGGGCTATGAGAAACATTTTCGAGAATAACCTCTCCATTTTCAAATACTTGAACAGGATCTCTTTCATCTGTATAAAGTGTAATTTTCATGGGGTCAGGAATGATTATTTCACTTTTATCAATACCTGCTTCATGCGCAACCTTATTCAGAATATCTGATTCCTCTTTCATAGATTCATTATGTAGAAACTCTATAAAACAAATGTCTTCACCGTATTTATTCTTCAGATTATCATCAAATCCTTCAATATATGTAACAGCCGATAAAGGCTGTCCTTTTGTGAGCATTTCTGCATACTCAACAACCAGCTTATCTTGTCTTCGAACATCCTCCTTATTTGCTACAACTTCCCGTATAAGACTAAAAAAGTAATCATCGGTAAAAGTGAGAAACTCTTCTGGTTTATTAGGAAGAATATCAGATACTAAATCTTGATAACTATATAACCGTATTCTTAAATGATATTTTTCCTTCTTACGTAGCAATAACAAACGATAATAAAAATCGCTAGCCATATATTCAAAAGCCATCACTTTTTTATTTCCGACGATTTGACAATAAGCAACATATCTTGATATAAAGAACTGATCTAATGCACGAATAGCGGAAACATCCACACCGTAATTACTTTTATCATAGAAAATTGAATTTAATAGTTTATCAATATCAATACTACCGGTATTGACGCCCGAAAAACTGGCATCTCTTAAAAGATAGTCGATACGATCCGCATCAAGTTGAGAATGCAAGAAATTCCTTATCTGTGAATTAAAAAATGATTGTGAAGTAGACTCATGCTCTTGTTGATATGCAAAAGCTATATCTCCTTTAAATCCGGCGGAAATTTCCAATGGTGCTATATCATGTGTTCTCAAGTGATGTCCAATATTACAGTTTTCTAAAACAGCCTCTCCTAAACGTTCGTGTAAAGCTACTTTAAGAGATTCCTTTGGCATTAATTTAACTACAGAACTTTCTTCTTTTTGAAGCTCTTCCTCCTCTACCTGTAATAATTGCTTAGTTCCACTATGTTCCCTTGCTCCTTTTATTTCTTTTTCATAATTATCAAATTTGTTTAGTGCTCTTTCAATTGTATGAGATAATGGAACATGTCCAATATCGTGTAATAAAGCACTTAATTGTATCTTATATTTGTCATTTTCTTGATCTGTTTTTAGGGACGTGATTTGATTCTGTGAATCAATAATTTTGCAAACATTTGTATATACTCCAATAGAATGAGCAAATCGCGAGTGAAGTGCATCAGGATAAACATAATATGCTAATCCCATTTGTTTTAAATTATGTAAACGCAGAAAGAAAGGATCTTTTAAAATAAAGTCAAAATCCTCTCTTGGGAAATTAATATAACCATATATGTTATCATATATCTGCCGCAATCTTTTTGAACTCTTACTCATCTACTAAGACCTGCTACTACTCAACAGAAATCATTGTTTTAGTAATAAGTTGAATAATTTTCGGAAGATTCTTCACATCCTTAAAATGGGGCTTGTTAAGCAATAATTCTCTTTCTATTTCACCATCTCTTTTTATTCTTTTCGCTATATACCAAATTGATGCGACTAATTCATACGAACTACTCTCAGAAAGTTCACAATCTGCCTTAGCTTTTGCATTTTTAACAAGAGCTTGTACTTTAGAAATTGTATCTTTTACATCTTCAGACAAAACAAGTTTATCCCATTTCTCTTGATTTATTTCAATCGATTCAAGTAATTCATCGTAAATTTGGTGTGTAAGGGTGGACGAATATGGACCAGCCAGATACCAAGAGTGGTTGTATAAATTCTCACCCCACATTTGATCAAATAAAAAAATAAATTTTTGTGTTTTCAGGCGCGTTTTATAATCGTTTTTGTAATGCTTAATACTGTTTGGCATTGCTTCTTTCATAATACGATATAGAACTTTTGTTGGAAGCAATATTGGCACCTCCATTCAACTTAAAATCTAAATGCTAATTCTACTTATTTACGCCTTCCTCTAATACCATTTTATCATAATCAGTTTCTATTTTGTGAATAAACATAAAAAAATATATCGACATATTTCTTTATTACTTATCGTAAAATGAGGATTCTAGTTTTAGCCCGTTATTTTAACCATACAGGCGTTTTCTATCGGAGTGGACAGAATTACATGTTCAAATAGAAAATCAATTCTGAGGGTAAATAGACCTATTTAGTAATGACGACATTATGTCATTACTATCTAAATAAAACATATATAGATCACCTTAAATATCACCGGAAATAGCAAAAGCCTATACAGCCTTTTGCTGTTGATGTAGAATGGAGAGGTTATAGGGTAGGGTTTATCACAGAATCTGGTAAATGTTAGGTTGTAATGACGACCTAACGTTATTACCTATCAGCTTGATGACTCCAGAATAAACCACTTTTTAAGCGGGCTCTTCTCCGGCTGTTCTTCAGTACCTTTTTTTGATACCCATGCTTATGGTGTTATGTCGTTTCAGGTAAACATAACAAGGAGGGAATCCCCTCCTTGTCTATGCTCAAACCGTATTTAACTACTCAGTGAAAGAAATCGTATTTGAAAAACCATCCGGCCATGTGTACGTTACGCTGTTTTCAGTTTCAGTGAAGTGTATAATCTGAGGCGTTGTTTCGCCTTCCACAAGAACGCTAACCGTCCCACTGGTTTTATCTATGACAACTTCTTTGGTTCTGCGCATTGTGGCATCCACAAAGTCGGTCATAATGAGGGAGGATTCTTTCCCATCTTTTGTCTTGTTCTTTACTACAATAGCCATTTCATCACCTCTACATATCGTCCGAATTCCATGTTATAGGAATAACCGTGCTGTCTTCAGTTGTCAATGAAGTTATTCTACCTTCTTCGTCTTTTGTCCAGGTGTAAGAAGTATCTTTTCCATCGTATGCAGCTTTAAAGCCATTATTGTAAAAATCAATACTTTCAAGGTTATTTGCCGGCATTACTACTCCGTCTTCACAAAGGTAAATGGAAGACTCAGAGCCGTCGGATTTTAAGTAGCTCAGTAATAAACCTTCCTCATCCTTAAAAATGAAGCCTTTGCCCCAGTCCGGATGCTCCGGGTTTCCAACGCCAGCACCTAAAACAATTTTCGGAATCTTCGGAGCACCATCCGCGCCATCAAAGAATACTTCGAGTTTGGTAGTAAGATCGTAAACTGGCACCATCACCGGCCATTCCGTCGCAGTCGGTGTTGTATACTCATGGTTCTCATTGTTCCAGTACAACGGATTATCAGCCTCATCGGTGTATTGAACCTGATCAAGGTCATCTCTGCGGGTACCCTCAATGAAACGGTGAAACTGCAGCCTTTGATCCTGGAAGTAGATATATTCATCACCGGAAAGCGGGCTGCCGGTCAGCAGGCGATCCACCGTCAACCTGGCGATCCGACCTTCCTGGGCATACAGAACATGAGTTACGGCCGTATTGGATTGAACTAGGTTGCCGAAAACCTTATCAGCTGATATGCTTCTGATCTTTATGTCATCGATAGATAGATCTTCAAGACCAAACCCTGAGAACTTCCCGGAACCATTGAATTTCCCATTAACCATACCGGAAGTATCAAACGAAGCCTTTAGTTGTTCGACAAAACGTTCAAGGGGATCGCCCAGTTCAATATCGCATTCCCAAGGCTTGAACAGGTTGTACTTGTGCCGGAGGATTCTAACCCTGGGGCTATTTTGCGCGACATCTGGATCAATGACATCCGCCATATCACCGACGGAAAAATCCTCATGTGAGTATTCCGGAAGCGTCCTAAGGTCTACGATCTTTACGGTATACTGATAACGGGGCTGACACAGGATCGCGAGTTCAGTTGTAGCTTTTTCCAGTAGCTCTGTGGGATCGTATATATCCTGATTCTTGTAAATGCCAACATACTCGCGTGAAGTATAACTGGTATTGGTAATGTATTTAATGCCGCCGTTTACTGATGCGATGTCCAGATCGTCATGACCAAACGGGTAAAGTTTTGTGATAATCCGGTTACTTTTTGTCCGGGTAATATGCTTCAGGTTTTTTGCATAGCGGATCTGAAAACCAGTGTAATTCTGCCATTCTCCGCCGTCACGCAGGCTTACAGTCTTATTTGCAGAGTCCCATACAAGATATCCACCCCATGTGTTCTTAATGGCCTTAATCAGCTCCCAACGACTTACCTTTTCCATTTCAAGGTCACGGGTACCGGAAACATCTACAGTACCAACAGACCAACCAGAACCATTGAGGACAGCATGTAGCGCGTGTCCAGCACTTCCAACGGTATAAAGCCCACCAGACAGATCCGAA
>JAEZBW010000020.1 GCA_023426765.1 Bacillota bacterium | reverse complement strand
GGGTTTACTTCGTTCATATGCCGATCTTTATGAAAAGGTAAATCGAAGCAGAAGCTATACAAGGGCAGGTATAAACCCTGACACAGTAGATAAAATTGAGATTTTTACAAATCAATACAAGCGGGTTGATAAATTAATCAAAGAACACAATATCCGATATATTGAGCAGCTGCAAAAGAGACAATTCAAGGATCTTTTGATCACGTTGAAAACAGAGCCCTTGATGAACAGCAACGCGACTGTATAGAGTGGACAGGCTGTGGAAAGTGAACCAATATGGGAAAAAAGTAATCAATGGTCGCGAAGAAACAGCAGCGCTCTTTGATATCGTAAAGTTTTATGACAAACCGTTCCACTTATCATTTGTCACCAGATATCTAATTTAATCCAGGTATATGCACATATTTGTATTTATGACCCTTAGTTGAGGAGTAATATATTAGAAGCCATAATACTTATCGTTTTCTTCAACAACCAGAAGGTGCAAAAGCTCATTCTTTATCGCCCATTCCACTGTTTCAGACCAGCGTTGCTTCTTTTCAGGGCTATCCGTTCCAGACTGAAGAAGCTGGGAATTATATAATAGGGGTGAATACGGATCGGTTTCCGGCTATATTGGCAGTAATTTTTGTATCAAAACCACCGGTACAGCCGGTGGTTCTCTCTTCACAGGGGACAATTTTAGCCACCTCAAAACCCTTGCGGGTTACAATAACATCTTCCAGTTCCGATGCAATTTTTAAATACTTCCCGAAGTTGTTTTGCACTTCTGTTGAAGGAACTTTCATTGCAACCACTCCTTTTTGCTCCGTTAGCTACATTATATGTTCTGATAGCTAACAGGTCAAGGTGTCAGCTAATACCGCGGTACCTCCTTTAACTGTTAAGCCTATCCGTCTGCTCTCCTCTTCGATGACAGGCTTTAAGGGATTAACGGTTATTCTTTTAAAAATCTCTATCAGGGATATACCGAGCTTTTCATAAGTAATGAAGGGAACACCGCTCAGGAAGGCTCATGGTTGTTATGGAGTTGGGAAATGCATTGACACAAGCTGGCGGCTAATTTATAATTGTATTAGAAATCAGCCTAAGTAGAAGGTGCAGTATGTATATAAAAAGACATATTGAAGATACCATAAAAAGAGTTTCAGAAATGTATCCTGCAGTGATTGTAACCGGGCCAAGACAGGTTGGAAAAACTACAGTTCTAAAAAAACTATATGCAAACCTAAAGTATGTCACTCTCGACAATCCGGAAACCCTGGAATATGCTAAAAAAGAAGGCGGATTATTTTTCCGGACGTTCACCCCGCCGGTGGTACTTGATGAAGTACAATATGCGCCTGACCTGTTTCCCTATATTAAATTAATCGCCGATGAGACAAGACAAAAAAGTTTGTTTTATATGACTGGTTCTCAAACTTTTCACCTGATGAAAAACGTCTCCGAATCTCTGGCGGGAAGAATAGGCATCATTCAAATCATGGGGCTGTCTTTAAGAGAAATCAAAGGAAGAGCGTTCAATATGCCCTTTTTACCCGTAAGCGAATACCTTAACTCGTCTGAAAAGGATGCAGAAGAATTCTCGCAGGAAGAGATTTGGGGAATTATACAAAAAGGTTCGATGCCGAGGTTGTATCATGCTGATGTGGATGATAACCTTTGGCGACAATTTTACAGTGACTATGTAAAAACCTATATTGAACGGGATGTCCGTGCATTAACCCAGGTGGGCGACGAGATAGCGTTTTTACAATTTATGCGGCTTCTTGCATCATCGACCGGGCAATTGCTGAATTATTCAAGAATCGCCAATGAAATCGGCAAGTCTGTTGATACGGTAAAACATTGGGTGTCAATACTGAGAACTTCCGGGGTGGTATATTTGTTGCAGCCGTATTATCACAATTTTAACAAGAGAATTGTAAAAACACCGAAGATATATTTTTTGGATACAGGCCTGGCCAGTTATCTGACAGGCTGGTACACACCCGAGCAATTGCAGTTTGGGGCCATGAGCGGAAGTATATTTGAAACATTCGTAGTATCGGAAATACTGAAAAGCTATTATAGCAAAGGCTATGATGATTTTGGTTTCAGCTTCTACCGGGATAAGGATATGAATGAAATCGATTTGTTAATTGAAAGCAATGGCATATTATACCCAATAGAAATAAAGAAGACCGGTAACCCCAACAAACAGGATATTAGAGCATTTTCAAAACTTGAAAATAACGGTCAGAAAATTGTTGGGGAAGGCGGAATCATCTGTATGGCGGATTCTATACGGTATTTAACTTCGAAAGACAGAGTAATTCCGCTTAAATACCTATAGTGTCGGTTTACATGAAGAATTCACCCTCCTGAAGAATATGCCAGCGCAGGCGCACTGCCGGGGAGAGTTCCATCGGGCAGCTGCACATCATAGCTTAAAGTACTTGAAGAGTCACCAAAGATTTCTTCATGCACCCTTTCAGATTTCCCACACATTTTGTATAATGATATGGATAAAGGTAAGAATTTATAGGAATATATCTATTCCGTAAGGAGCCTGCCCAATGGAAATAACCCCCGGGCTATTAAAACCCGTCAACGAAACCAAATACCTTTCGGCCGAGAACTGCTACCGCTACAGGCCCATCC
>JAEZBW010000183.1 GCA_023426765.1 Bacillota bacterium | reverse complement strand
GGCTGTGACAATCTCTCATTTGCCAGTATGATTTCTTTAAACTTTTCTGCAGCATTAGAGTTCACTGAGTTTATTGTCTCAAATAATATGGTTTTCCAGGCTACTTTGGAGCATCTGCCTGTACTTTTCAACAACCCTATCCGGCGATAATATCTTAACCTTGTTTCCAAACTGAAACACCCATGCAAGGAAAGTAGTGCTTACAGCAACATTGACTCTCACATTAATATGGGTTTCGTCTACCTTCTCCAGCGACACATCCTTGCCAAAACGATCAATTACTACATTCACAAGGGAATGGTCAAACTGAATTTTAACTGTTTCTTCCTCGCCGCTAAACATATTGAATATCTTTTTTGAATACTCAGCAATATCCAAACTTTTTTCACCAATTATATCCGATAAATTCCGGCGCGGTTCATCCAGAAGCTTTATTTCTGTCATTCTGTCTACCCGGAAGTGTGTTAGCTCCGGATTCTTGGGATAATGAGAGATTAAATAGTAGTTTTCATCCACCCAGGAAAGTGCATAAGGACTCACAATATAAGCTTGTCCCGAATTCCGGAATTGCTTCCTTTTTTCTATGTTATACTCAAAATATTTGAAGGATATCTGGCAATTTTCAGATATTGCAGTATATAGGTTGTCTACATTGCTGTAAATTTGTTCGTTCATAGTTTTGACTCTATTGGACACATATACCTGCCTTTGGAGCTTTCTGGCCTGGTGTGTACTTGTGAGGCTTTCAATTTTCTTTATCAAATCGTTACTCTTTTTGTGAGTAATGAATTTTGAAGATTGGACAATATCAACCAGCAGCTTCAACTCCGGCAGTTCAAAAAGTCGGTTAGCAATAAAATAGCCAGTAGTTTTTGCTTTTCGGGTGGTAATGTCTATACCGTATTGACGCAGGACTTCGAGGTCATCATATATAGACTTTCGCTCTGCAGCGATATCATATCGTTCAAGTTCTGCTATCATCTCATTAAGTGTAATTGTATTCTCTTCATCTGTCTTTTCGAGTAGTATTTTCATAAGGTAAAGCAATTTCAGTTTTTGATTTGAGCTTTTAGCCACTTTATTACCTCGATTCTTCAATCTTAAGATACTAAATTGTTTTATAATCTGCTAAAACAATCCACATCCTCACGAACTATATAAATAAAGCTCTCCTCACAACAACTTAATTACATTATTACCTACACTAGGCAAATCATGAATAATAGAATATTCTCTCTCTTTATATACAATGACATCACTAAGTGCATCTATTGGATGTTGAACCTTTTCTGAATCTAAAAGAGAATTGTAAACTCCTATTGCTACTCTTCTACCTCTGTTTTCAATTAATAAAGGCACATCAATTCCATTTACCGAAATATTTATTTTAGTATGAATACCTTGCAAATCTAGCATTCTTCTTAACGGCTGCAGTTTTTCAATTTGATAATGCACGCTACTCAATCCAGGAGCCTTGCTATCTCTAATATACCTCAGCAGGTCTAATGCCAAAAACCTATTTAACTGATGATGATAAAATTGATTCCCATAATGCCGTAAACATTTATAACACGAAGAACTACAATTACATTCACTTAATAGTTCCTCCATATAATTCAATACATTTTTTATATGCTTTCCAGCGGCAAATGAATATCCCGCACCACCTGAGAGAGTATCAAAAAGAAAAACATCAATCTCGCTTTTGCTAGTAGAATTTCCCTTCCTGGGGATAAACCTGTATCCTGCGCTTAATTCATTATAGTCAATATCTAAAACTCTACTCGCTGCTAAAGTCATTGCTTCTGAAAATGTTCTAAGGCTGTCCTGTATCCACATACTATAAGGATTCGAATCCATTGTTTCGTCTAGTGAGAATCTTAAAATTAACAGGTCAGAATTAAAGCTATGCCCAAGAAGTACATTCTTCATTTCTCCGGTGCACTCTTCAATGTTTCTTCCAAGTCTTTTATCAAGAATATAGGGTCTTTTATGCTTATCTTCAAAATCACCATGTGCCCAAGCTGCTCCACAACTTGTGCAAATGTCAAAACCACTTTCAAGCGGACCCTTATTTATAACAATTAATGTTTTATCGTTAGCAAATGCATATTTGTATTTTGTATTTGCACTTTCTGACCAATCAAGCTTTTCTTCTTCAGTCGGTAGCGGAAACTGTGGTGAACTTGCATAAGATAATTCTTGTTCTCTATCTCTTTCACTAAGAGCCCGTCCAGACTCAGGCGAAAAACCAATAGGTTCAAGCATTGGCATAATTTTAAGTTCATCATTGCATAATGGACATAAGCCAGGATTCTTGAATCTATCCGTCTGTGTTACATAAGAACATGAATCACAATAAATTATAAACGGTAACCCATTCCAATCTATAATTTGTCCTTTATCTATAGAATGATTTGGATTAGGTTTAAAAATTCCACCAGACCTATAAGTCTTTTTATCTATTACGATCAACCGTCCTGGAGCATATTCACTTAATGCTTTAGCCATTGATTGCTGAGGGCGTTGCTCAATTACCACCCTTTTTCGATTGTCATCCCACTTTTGCACATAAAAGCTTGTTAAATCTGTCGGAAAAGCATAGGTAGGTAAGAGCCCTTTCGAGAATAAGAATTCAAGTAAGTTATTATCTAACTCATCCTCAATCTCATCTATTTCTTCCGTACTATCAATAATACTCTCAAAGGTATTTTGTACCTCTATTTCTAGTCTTCGTAATTCTTTTAATAAACTTATGGCAGTATCCTTTATATATTCAATTTTATCAGTAATAACTTCATTAATATTCCCTATAAATAGATCATCAGGTAATAATAATGCTACACTTTTACAAAAATCTGATTTAAGACCCAGAATATTTTCTGTGATCCATTTTTCTAGTTCGCCTAAATTGAAGTCCCCTTCACAACTGAAAAAATCATGTGTTTTTCCAAGAGTACTCATTAAACCAGCATTATAATCTTCTTCTGTAATATCCATTTTTTCATGAAAAAATGTTTGGAAAAGAAGAGCATTAATATGTCTTTGTGCAATTTTTTTATTATTAATATAGATTTTTGGCTCCCTAGGTTCTCCACTTATGATTAACGCCGGGTTTTTAAAGTAATAGCTATCATGTGGACCTCCTTGTGAGTAAGTAAGTACAGTAGAAAGTGAAGATCCCCTTCTTCCAGCCCGTCCAGCACGCTGTTGATAATTCTCACGTGCTGGCGGCACATTTCTCAATCCGACTGCTGTTAATGATCCTATATCTATTCCGACCTCCATAGTTGTAGTACAACTCAATACATCAACAGGCCCTTTTTTACCGTCAAGCCAAATATCTTGGAACTGGAGTTCGTATTGTTCAGTAGAAGCATAAACCATTCCAATATCCCTTTGAGATATCTGTGCTGTATGCTCTTCAACAGTAACATGAGAGGGCACTGTCTTTTCTTGCAATACTGCAAGTACTGGACTTCTCCAAAAACCTTTTCTCGCTTGCATATATGGATTATCGTTCGTCAATTTTTTCACTTCATTACTTCCACAAAAGACGCACTTTCCATTTAATGATACTGGTGCCACTTGAGTACATTCATCACAACGATACCAGTTTGTGTCAGCCGCCAAGGTTACTTTAACTTTATCTGGTGCTATATAATATTTGTTGTTCTTATCAATAGTACATAAATTATTATAGAACACACTTTCTACTTTGTTTATTTGTTCATCTGATATACTTAAACATTCTTTTATTAGTCTCCTTGCCCTTTTTGAAAATTTTCCTTCATCGCCCCAGTCTGAATACTGAGCCACTCGATATCTTATTCCTTCATGAATGTCAGCATTAAATGAAAGAGATTCCATCATCCTCATAATTAGAACAATGAATAGGTTTTTCAACTCCTCATGAGCAATCCCAATATCGGCCAGACTTATCTCAATTCTTTTTCTAACTCGTGAAGTCGGTTCCAAATAAGCAACACATGAAGAATATATATTATAATGAGGGTAGCAAAACTGTCTAAGTAATGCTTCCAAGTATCTATCTGGTTCAGTTCTCTCCCATTCATTAATAGCTTCTTCTAGTCCTTCATCATTATTTATATAGTCATTTACATATTGGGTAACATCCCGTCGCAACGTTTCCTGAGACTCTCCATCAAAGAAGAATAAATTGTGTCTTGCAACTATATCTATAAATGCTGTATAAAGCTTTTTAGTTAAAGTGGGCTCAACATTAATATCTATCAAATACTTTGCAGCAAGCAAAATAACTTGCCGGAATGTATCTAGTTCTACTTCTCTTGGTATATCTCTTGCCAGTCTGGCTGCTTTTTGTCTTCCATCTGAAAACAACAATACTTTTCTACCTGCATTTGGATGAAACTTGTCAGGTTTATGTAATGGAGGCTGTAGTAACAATTGTTGCCGTACTAAATTGGCAAAAGGTTGCTCACCTTTCGTAGCTAAGTCCATAATCTTGTTTCTAGTAATCTCCGTGCAACATGGACATCTATCAAAGGTATTAATATCGTCACTTTTTTTCTTCTTTTTTGTTTCGTTTTTATTATTTATAGGTCTATACGCAGCCACAAAATCACTAGTTATTTCAGGCTTCTCTGTTCTTACAATTCCGGTTGTAATATCTATCCAGATTGGTTCAACATAATTTATTGCATCCTTATGAAGCTTTCCTAAATATATATGAACTTCCTTGTAGCCTTGTCCAAGTGTTCCACCTTTCTCATTCCACAGAAAATTTGGATTATCTGGCCTATAAAAAGCTCGAATAAACGTCCCACCACAGTCCCTATGTGTTAAAATTTCAAAGACTCTTGCCTTTTTTGAACATGAACAGTTTAACAACATTTCTGTATAGAGTCTTCCAATGACTCCACTCAAATCTGCATTATTTCGTTTTTCTTCACACTTTGGATTAATACACGCAAACAGCCCAGGTATGCCTCTATAAAAAAGATGCAGTCGGGTGGGGAGCAGAACCTTCCTATTTTTCTTTGCTGCAGTACCTAAAGCCAAAAGCGAACTTAATGCGTTTTGTGCAACGTGACTTTCAACAAATGGAAATATATCTGAAGCTAATTTATAAAACTCTTTTGCATTACCTGAAGTATTATCAATTAACAATTCCATGGGCTCAAACCCAGTTAATCTTTCATAAACATACTCAGGTATTTGACCAGCATTATCTATATTGAAATCCCACTTGATTTCATTCGATAATTTTTTCAAAGCATCCATTGCTTCACCAGGATTACATTCCCTTTGCATAAATGCATCGAGTCTAAAATTAGCTAATGCATTTGCAGTATTAATCGTTCCTGGTTTACCTTTGATTCGTTCTTCTTTAACCCCTAAGATAAGTTTAAAGTTACTAGCCCCTGACATCGGTTTACCAGTAAGATTTTCTGCAAATTCAATAGCAATCTTCTCAGTATTTTCGCCTCCACCAATACTTGCACTAGTTAAAATACATTGCATTTTTTCTCGAGGAATACATAATCTATTCTGTAATCGCCTTATTAGGAGTGCTACTTCCGCTCCCGCAGCACCTCTATACATATGAGCTTCATCAAGAACTAACACAAGTTTGTTTTCAGGATCAGAATGAAGCCATTCTTTTGTTTGATCAAAAATACTACGCTCTATTGGCCTCATCAACATGTATTCCAACATAGAGTAGTTGGTTATAAGAATATCAGGACAACAATCTTGAATTTCATGCCTAGTAAACAACTCTGCATCATTCTTTGATGTTATTAATCTATTTTTCCACTGATCGCCATCACAACCATAAAAACTCATTATATCCTTTGCTGGCCACCTACCTCTTTCCTTAAGTTTTTGCATCAATTCAGGAGTTGTCCTCATGGTATTAACATAATATTGCAACACATCTTTAATGTGTTTTTGATCTTTTCGACTCGTTCTCAAACCTGGATAAGGAGTTCTACTAGTATACATTCCAAATCTAATTTGTCTTCCATATTTTTTCTGAAATAAGTCAACTACTCTTTCGTCTCCTACCATTTTTCGTAGCCTTCCAAGTTGATCTGAAACTAATGCATTCATTGGATAAAGAAGCAACGCTCTCATACCCTTAACCTTGTATGTTTCGGGTCGGATTGAAGCCTCTTTAATGATATTTGCAAGAATTGGCAATAAGAAACACTCCGTTTTACCAGAACCTGTACCTGTTGTTACAATTAGATCTTTTTTTTCAGTAATAAATGATTCAATTGCATTTATTTGATGAACATACGGCTTGGGATATATACCTACATCAGGCTTGAGTTGTGATAGGTGTTCAAAGACAGTTTTAACACATTCAGGTATATTCACTTTATCATATGTATCTCCAGGTTTATATATTGGTGTAGATTCAATATATGCTACCTGAGATATTGTTCCCGGTTCATTGAGCAAAAGCTTTCTTTCTTCAATTATTCCCTCATCTGCAATATGGTATTGTGCCTCAAGATAATCTCTAAGCTTATCATGCAGGCTTTTTAATACTTCATTAACACCAAATGTATTCATTTCAACCCCCACATAGTTCTAATAAATATTTTGTACTTCTCGTATGTTTAATTTCAAATTTACAAGAATTGGGTAAATAATCTCCCATAATTCCCTACTTATTACCCACTTGTATGTATTTTTACATATTTGCGGCCATGGGTAGGATATTACTTTTATAATCTTCATCTCTTCTCCCGGGATTCTATTTGGTAGATATAAAAAAACAGATTCTTCGTCAGCACTAAAAAAGATACTTGTGCTAGCCGAACTGATTGTATCTATGC
>JAEZBW010000164.1 GCA_023426765.1 Bacillota bacterium | reverse complement strand
GTTCTGTCCAGTTCGGTTTCTTCACCGGACATATGCAGCACCATGTCTTTTTTCAGTTCCCGGGCGATATCGCGAACCATCCTGGGGAAACGGCTGAAAACGGTTTCCACCGGAACCATTCTGACTTTCATAACGGCATCATGAAGGTTTGTTGTGATCCTTTCCAGGTTTTCGACAGCCTGGTTGTAATCATTGGTTTTCCCTCCGGAGCCAACATCCTCAAGCCTGGTTTTGGTAATGATCAGCTCGCTGACCAGGTTCATCAGTACATCCAGCCTGTCGATGTCGACACGGACGGTTTTGTTCGTCAGCCGTTTCGTGTTTGCGGCTTTTTGTGTGCCGCCGGCAGCTGAGTTCGCATCTGCAATTCCGTCCTGCTTGCCTGACGGCATTGTTTCTTCCTCATTCTTACCGCCCTGGATGCTTTCGGTGTGCTTGCCGGTTATTTTGACCGTTTCAACGTTTCTCACCTCGGCGACCGAGTTGATTTCCTTTTGGAAGAACGCTTCATCATGTTTGGTGATGACAAGAACGGCAAAAGAATAATCAAACTTTTCATCCTCGATATCTTCTACGGAAGGATCGGATTTCATGATTTCTGCATTCCGATCGAGGATTTGGAATATGATAAAGGCCCTTGCAGCCTTTAACAGACACTTCTTATCCAGCTCCACATAAATCTGAAGGACATTCATGGAAGATTCCATGGCTTTTTCAATGACGTTTTTATCATAAATGTTCAGCTTCAGCCGCAAACCATCGCCCGCAGCCTTATCCCTTGCTTCAGGCGATTTTGTATCCTTTTTCGGCTGACCGGCGGAATCACCTTTGTTCATCAGCCTTGCGAGGGCAGCGATGATGCCTGCATTGTCCTCCTTCCCTTCCTGGCCGGTAGAGACAATTTCAGTCACATAACCCTCCAGAGCGTCCAGACATTGGAACAGAACATCAACAACCTCCGGGCTGACCTGAACCCTGTTATTTCTCAGCCCATCCAGCACATCCTCCATATCATGTGTCAGGGTGGCCATGTGGGTGAAACCCATTGTGCCGGCCATACCCTTCAGCGTATGTGCCACTCTGAATATTTCATGGATGACTGAGGCATTGTTCGGATCCTTTTCCAGCTCCAACAGGGAAGTATTCAGGTTTTGTAAATGCTCCTTGGACTCTTCGACAAAAATGTCGAGGTATTGACTCATGTCCATGATCTCTGCACCCCCATACAGGTTAGAATTGCTTCAGGGTTTGCCTGACCGAAACCGCGGGATCGTGGTTGTCATTCCGGCTGCTGCCCTGGGTATCCCATAAACTGCGCAGGCTTTTTCAACCTGTGCGATGAATTTACACTTTTTCTTTATATCGGCTTTTTCAGGCAAACTTTTTATGAATTCTCGCCGTCACGCCTTAACCAGCTTTTTTTCAGCCGATCCCGCTGTGTTTCAAAAACATAGCTGATAATTCTTTCCCTGTCTCTGTTCTCTATCATTTTAAACTCTACTCCGGTCGCATACAGGATTTTTCCTCTTTCCCTGACCTCGCCGGAACGGGCGACAACCCCCATAAACCGTAGTTTACGTTCCAGCTTCAGGGTTGCTTCCAGCAGGGTTCCGCTTTTCAGTTTGGAATCGGTGACCAGGCAAACCCCTCCGCCGCTGATATCACGGGTAACGGTTTTTATAAAGACCTCCTGGCCGGTATCTTCAATGGGCAATGCTTCAATGACGCGGTATTCCGCTTCCAAAGCACATTCCATCCGGAAAAAGGATCTTCTTTCTATTTTCTCGATAGAGCCTACCGGTTTAATCGTTAGTATGGCAATGCCATCCTGAACTTCCCTGCCGATGGCCAGCGCCTTAAAGGCAAAGGTATCGTTTTCTTTGGAAAAAATGACATCCATGACCGCGCCGGAATGGACAGGATAAATTTTTCCTTCATGAAAAGGGACATGGATCTCCATCTGATTGGTTTTCTCATCATAGGTTTCATATTGGCTGACCAGAACGGGCCTCACCTTTTCCCCATTGCTGTCATACATCTCCAGCTCAATCTTGGTTCCAATCCCAATTTGACGATATCTCATGTTACCCCCTGCGACATGATTGAGATATGGTGCTTTGTCGAATTATTTACTTTCGTGTATTTTAATTATAACATAACAAGTACAGGCTGCAAACACACGTCATCCGTTCCCGCCGAATGCGTTGATCAGCCGGTTGAAGAACCCTTTCATTCCCCTGTCGGCCGAGTCGCTGTTTCCCTTGCTGGCTTCAAACAGGCTCCCCGCCAGCTCCATAATCTGTTGTGACGCATGGCACCTGGGGTAGCTGAGGCAGAATGGCTTTTGCTGCTTCACTGCCTTCATAACAAAATCGTCATATAATATATACCCAAGTTTTTGTAGTTTGAAAGCTAAAAATCTTTCAGAAACCAGAGTTAATTTGTTTAAAATATCATTTGCCTCCCGCTGGGACTCGGCTTTATTCACAATTACCTTAATGATCTTGTGCCTGTCCTTTCTGGCGATAAGCTTAATCACCGCATATGCGTCGGTGATGGCCGTCGGTTCGGGGGTGGTCACCAGGACGACCTCATCGGCGGCCTGAATGAAACTCATCACGTTTCTGGAAAGGCCTGCCCCCGTGTCGATCAGGATGACATCATACAATTTATCCAAAAGACTGATGTTGGAGATAAAAATGCCCAGTTGTCTGCGATCCAGCTGCACCAGTTCTTCTACCCCCGACCCCCCCGACAGGAATTTGACATTGTTTGGGCCATCGGTTAAAACTTCGAAAATATTCTTGTCACCCCGAATTAAATCCACCAGGGTGAATTTTGTTGTAATTCCCATCAAGACATCAATGTTGGCCAGCCCGAAATCCACATCGAGGATGACCACCCTCAACCCCATCTTGCTAAGCGCAATGGCAAGGTTGATGGTAATATTGGTTTTCCCTACTCCGCCCTTTCCGCTGGTAACGGTAACAACCCTGGCCGACACGGATCGATCGGGTTCAACGGTTCTGTTTGGAATATTTAAATTGTTCACGATGCTTCTCAGTTTTTCAGCCTGATCACTCATGGTTGACCTCCGGTTCCGGCAGTTGCGCCCGGTTTCTTTGGCCGCACCGTTCAGGAAAGTATTCCTTCTTCTGCGGCAGAATTCTCAAGCGCGCTTTCAGCGGCGCTTTCAGCGCGAAACCCCTATCCGTCATTTTCTTTGGGCTCCAGGATACTCTTAACGATTTCCCCGATATTGGCAATTTCAATGTCATCCGGAACGCTTTGCCCTGCCGTGGTATAGGAAAGCGGCTTTCCTGTGGAATATCTGGCGTTCAGAATAATGCCGGGAACAAGCGCTTCATCAAGCTTGGTAAACAGGAGCTTATACTTTTTCAAAAAGCCGTACTGGGTTAGTATTTCCCTGCATGCCGCCCTGCCCATACCGCTGTTCAGCACAAGAAAAACTTCATCGGCCTCGGTCGCATTCACCAGCATTTTCAATTCGGAAAACTGAGCGACGTTTTTATGGGATCGCCCTGCGGTATCGATCAGAATCAAATCCTTGTCCTGATGCCCGGCTATGGCTGTTTTTATTTCCTGCGGTGCATAGATGACCGATACGGGAATATTTAAGATCTCCGCATAGGTTTTCAGTTGTTCGACGGCTGCTATACGGTAGGTATCGGCTGTGATCAGAGCGATTTTTTTCTGGCGGTTCAGCGAATAATCCGCTGCAAGCTTAGCCAGCGTTGTGGTTTTGCCGACGCCGGTGGGGCCGACAAAAAGAACGACGGTGGGTTTTCCATCGTCCCGGAACTCTATCCCCTGGGGCTGCCCAAGAACCTTTTGCAGAATCTTTTCGGCAATAGCACAAACTTCTTCAAAGCTTCCGGGGTTTTTCACAAACTGTTTTACCTTTTCGAGCATTTTATCGGTAATGGAAGGCTCTATTTCATTATCAGACATTAATTTTCGGAATTGTTCGAATGCTTCGGTGTTCGTTTTCACGGGTTCGGTCTTGCCC
>JAEZBW010000143.1 GCA_023426765.1 Bacillota bacterium | reverse complement strand
TGTGGCCGTGCTCGGCAAGCTGCGGCAGTGCGTGGATTTCGCCGCCGCCGTGGCCAAGGGTGACCTGGACCGGCGCATCGCCATCACCTCCGGCGATGAACTGCAGACCCTGGGCGAGGCGCTGATCGCCATGGGAGGCAGCATCAAGGCCAATCTGGCCGAAGCCAAGGAGAAGAGCCGGGAGGCCGAAGTCCAGGCCGCCCAGGTGGCCAAGGCCCTGGAAGACGTGAAAGCCGCCCAGATCAAGGCGGAAGAAGCCAAGACCCAGGGATTGCTCTTGGCTGCCGACCAGCTTCAGGGCGTCATGGAGGCCCTGGACGAGGTGGCGGCGGAGCTTTCCCGGGAGATCACCACGGTTTCCACCTCGGTGGAGGAGCAGGAACGGCGGACCTCCGAGACGGCCACGGCCATGGAAGAGATGAACGCCACGGTGCTTGAGGTGGCGAAAAACGCGGCCGAGGCCTCGACCAAGGCCGACGCGGCCCGGACCCAGGCCGTGGACGGCCGGGCCGTGGTGGAACGGTCCATCGCCGCCATCGGCCGGGTGGACGCGGCCTCGCGCCAGGTCAAGGCCGGCATGGACGAGCTCGGGGCCAAGGCCCAGGCCATCGGGGCCATCATGAACGTCATTTCCGACATCGCCGACCAGACCAATTTGCTGGCGCTCAATGCCGCCATCGAGGCGGCCAGGGCCGGCGACGCCGGACGCGGCTTCGCCGTGGTCGCCGACGAGGTGCGCAAGCTGGCCGAAAAAACCATGACCGCCACCAAGGAAGTGGGGTCGTCCATCGGGGCCATCCAGGCTGGGGCCCGGGACAGCATGGCCAAGGTGGACGAGTCGACTGCGGCCGTGGCCTACGCCACGGAGTTGGCCGGCGAATCCGAGGCGGCCCTGGCCCGCATCGTGGCCCTGGTGGACGAGACGTCCTCCCAGGTCCAGGGCATCGCCACGGCGGCCGAGGAACAGTCGGCCACCAGCGAGGAGATCAGCCGGGCCGAGGAGGAGGTCAGTCGCCTGTCCTCGGAGATCGCCCAGGGCATGCGCGAGTCGGCCGGGGTGGTCACGAGCGTGGGCCGGCAGGTGGAAGCCCTGGAGCAGCTCGTGGACACGTTCCGCAAGAATTGCATCGGCGACGACTGCTGACGTCGCGACGGCGTGCTGCCGGCGCAACGAGAAGGCCCCGCTACGGCGGGGCCTTTATTTTTGGAATAATATTCCTGAAATGCCGACCCAGGAATCAGTCCAATTCCCGGGCGGTCCAGACGCAGCGGCCGATGATCTCGAAGTCGTCGGCGTCGGACACGAGCAGCACGTTGGCGTCGGCGTCCGAAGCGATGCCGAGCCGGCCCCCGGCGTCGACCAGACGCTTGATGTACATCTGGCCGTTGTAGCGCAGGTAGTAGACCTTGTTTTTCACGAACTGGCGGCGGCCCTCGTCGATGAGCACCACCGAGCCGTCGGCGATGGTGGGTTCCATGCTGTCGCCGAAGGCCCGGATCACGGTCATGTATTCGGGGTTGCCCTTGGAGCGTATCCAGTCGGTGCGAAAACTCAGGTAGGTCAGGGTGCGGTCCCCGGTTTCGGTGGACCCCCCGCCCATGGAGGCCGTGGCCTCGCGCAGGGGCACCTCGGTGTAGGCCGACTGGCGGTCCTCCCGGGCGTGGAGGTCGCGGAGCATGGCCCGCAGCGTCTCGCCGCCGCGCGACGCCGCTTCGATCCCGCCGTAGGCCGGTTCGCGCACCTGGCAGCGCCGGCTTGCGCCTTCCTCGGCCGGGTAGGCGGCGGCGTCCAAGCGCTGGCGGCCAAAGGCCAGCATGTCCTCGTAGGACAGTCCGAAAAAGGCGGCCAGCCGTCGCCGCAGGGCCGGCTTGGGAGCCTGCTTGCCGGCCAGGATCTTGCTCACGTAGCCCTGGCTGACCCCGGCGAAGGCGGCCAGTTCGCCCTGGTTGGCCTCCTTGGCCGCGACCAGTTCCGTCAGGGCCTTCCAGAAAAAAAGATCCTCCTCGGTCCGAAACGCGGACTCCGGGGAGGCGGCGGCAGGGCAGGCGTCGCGCATCATGGCCGGATTGTGCCCCAGTCAGGGAGACGATGTCCATTCCTTTTTTGGAATATTATTCTTGACTATTATTCCTATTAGGAATAATTTTGGTTTCAGGCAAGGCCGCAGTTCCACCCAAAGACCATGGAGACGGTTGCATGCGTGAAGCCGAGTTGGAGGCCACATTGGCGCGAAGCCTGGGAGCCGAGGCGGCCCGGGCCGCCCTGGACGCCCTGATCGCCGCCTGGGGCGGTTGTCGGCTGGACATTCCCAACGGGACCGCGTCCCGCAAGCGCCGGCGCGACGCCGAGATCCGGCGGCGGCACCGCGACGGCGCGGACCTTTTCGCCCTGCGCGATCAGTACGGACTGTCCGACCGCCATTTGCGGCGCATCCTGTACCCGGTCCCCGCGCCCGGACGTTGCCTGCGGGCAGGAGGAGGCGTGTCCTGACGACGCCTTCCTGAAATCTCCGGGCGTCATGGGACGCTGCATCACTTCCCCGCCGCGCTCCGGCCGATCAGGCCGGGCAGGCCGGGAAAAGCCTGCGGGAGCGGTCCCGCCCAGGCCGCCGGCTGCAGAGCCGGCGGCTTTTTCGCGGTTTTGAGGCGAGGGGGGAGCGCGGGACAGGACGTTTGGCGGCACGTCGGCGGCAGCCGGGAGTCGTCGCCGGCCAACAGGCTGGACGCGGACGACGCGGCCCGGCCGGTCACAGGATGGGCGAGAACAGGCGGCTTAACATCACGCCGGTCTTGAAGACAAAGGAGCGGTCGGCGTAGTCGTCGGCCGTGGCCCGCAGGCAGTGCTGGAAGTCTTCGCGCAGCATGGCTTCCACGTCGGCGATGAAGCCTTTGTGGGCGACGGTCAGGGTCAGCTCGAAATTGAGGCGAAACGACCGGTTGTCGCAGTTGGCCGTGCCCACGCTGGCCATGACGTCGTCCACCAGGATGACCTTCTGGTGCAGGAACCCGTTCTGGTAGCGGTAGAACTTGACGCCCAGGGTCTCCAGGTC
>JAEZBW010000127.1 GCA_023426765.1 Bacillota bacterium | reverse complement strand
GCGTAGGAGGCGCAATTGTCGCCGGCCGTGGCCGTGGCCGTGACGCTGCCGGAGAGGGTCGTCACCGTGATCGCCTTGGCTTTGGTATACAATCCAGAAGCGGCAGCGTCGGCGTAATCGTCACCATCGACGCCATTGGCGGCGACGGTGACGTTGCCCTTGAGGGAGACCACGGTCATCGTGCCGGCATTCGAATACAACCCATAGGCCGCCGCTGTGGAAACGGTTCCTGAACTGGAATCGCCGCTCGTCATCGTCGCGTTGAGATTCACGAAACTGCCGATTTCGCTGAGCGACAACGCCCCGGCGCTGTAAACGACATAGGCCGCGCTCGCCGTGCTCGCGTTTCCGGAGGCTTGCAGGGTCAGCGATGAAGTCCCGCCAAGGCTTATCGTTTTGCCGCTGCCCACGGTCAATACGGTTGGAGATGTGCTGGAGTTGCTGATAGTCACGCCGCCTGCCGAATCATTGGTCAGTACAACAGGGGTCGTGATTGAGAGCGATCCGTTTGTCAGGGTAATGCCTCCCCCCAACCCGGAAAATAATATAGTATTGCTTGTTGCGTCTGTCGCATTGGCCAGAGTGTTTCGCAGTGTTCCTGGCGCCGCAGCAGAATCAGAGCTGTAGTCGGTGACGGATTGCGTCGTCGCGGTGTGCCCAGCCACGGGCGTTGCAAGCCTGGCTACGCCAACAAAAAACAGCAATGCCAGAAAAAAACGAAGACGAATGCACTGATTCACAGCAATACCTCTGTTTCAACAATACGAGCAAAGGACCATCTCGATTGTGCCGATAGATTATGACGCCAGGCACTTGCTTTACAAACCAACATGGAACAGCTAGATAATGCATTAAAGCAGTTTAATTTTTGCAATTTTTACATGGCCGTCCCAGAAGAATTCGTATTGCTGCGAGAAGTGGCTATATATTTTTCTGTTATAGCGCAAATACAATAGATAAAATATACTCTACAATACTGCTATGCTGTCGCAAAAGCGGCGGCATGAAAATCGCGGGCCACGCTAAAATGAATATGAAATCAACCAAAATCGGATGCGAGAGAGCGCCCACACATACGTTATCCATGCGGGGAGCGTATGTCCGAGGATTAGACGAAAAGCTGTAGTCTTTTTGGGGGACACCTAAGATGAGACCACTGTACAATTCTTTGCGGTCACCGAATTCCGTCTTTCTGGTCTTTTTTGAGCGTAAGGTTGGTAGTTCTGCGTGCTTTTTCACAAGTATCAGGCGACATTCCACCTCATTTGGCGGCTTTCGCCGCCAAAAGAGGCACTTGTCCTCAGCAGACATCCTTTAGAACAGCTTTTTTCAGGTTGAAATCTATGGCGTTGAGGAGAAACTCCAGCTCGACCTTGGCCCGTCCGCGATACCTCGCGCGGTAAAATCCATAGCCGCGCTTAAGGCTGCCGCCAGCTAACCGTTCAAATCTAAGCGTCGTCGCCGCGCCACTCTCCCAAAACTAAGCGTCGTCGGTCCTGTCTCGTTTCACAGGCCCCCGACGACGCTTGACACCCCGCAAACCCACACGGCCGGGGCGATTCATCCCACCATATCCCGCAATCTCCCGGCATATCCCGGATCGCCACCCCTTCAAAACTAAGTGTCGGGGCACAGATGGCCTTCGGGTTACACCGCCAGCAACCGTCTCGGATCAATCTTCAAGGCCTCGGCCAACAGGCGGGCGTTCTTCTTCCCTATGGGACGCTTGCCGTTTTCCATCTCGGAAATGTGCCGGCGTGGTATGCCCGTGGCGTCGGCAAGGGCGGCCTGGGTCACGCCCTCCCGATACCGTGCCCCGGCCAGGAATACGCCGGGCAATTCCGCGTCTACGTAGGGCAGCACTTCCCGTCAGGGCTTGGCCGGCCCTTGCTTGGCCTCAAAGCCAAGGCCCCGCAAAAGGTCCACGGTTTGGCTGCCGGCCCGGTGAAGCAAAGCTCCACAGCGTCAGTATGGGGCTTTTTCGTGCGTGCCTGCATAAACAACCATTTGCCCGGCCACATCCTCCCACACGGCAACGTAGGTCGGCTTGCCTTTCTTGAGGCGGCAGTGATGCCGGTTGCCGGGCAGGCGGGAATAGTTGGGCCAGTTGCCGCGCACAGGGCCGCCGGCCTCCATGGCCGCGATGACAAGCGTCAGGGCTTTTTGAACTTGGGCCAGGGCGGCGTTCACCGCCGGCTTTCGGCCTGGGCACGCAGATGGCGCACGAAGGAAAAGAGGTTTTCGCCCATGCCGCAAAGGACGATATAGCGTCGCAACCGGCTGGGGTTGCGCCAGGCAACGACAACGAGCTGCCGCCAGAACTGCCCGCGCGCCTCCCCGACCACGCCTTGCCGCCAGATCAGGCGCAACAACGGCGTGACGTCCGGGCTGCGGTTTTTCTGGGGCACGGCCAGGGCGGGGTCGGCTTTGGCCGTGGGCGCGGCCCCTGGTCTGGAAGACCGGGTCGGCCGCATGGCCAAGGTGGCCCGAAATGCCCGTCCCAGATAGGCCCCTGGCGCGTATAAGGCGTTTAAGGCCGCGAGCTGTTCGGCGAAGATCGCCTCAACGGGGCGCTGGGGCGTGAAATTGGTCAGGGCGTCCCAGCCGCTTTCCTCGATGCCGTCGTGCAGCCGGCCTTCGGCCTTGAGCCTGTCCCACAGGGCGGTCAGCGGCAGGGCCCGCAGGACGTTGACCATCACCCAGGGCAAATCCGCCGCCTCGGCAAAGGCCCGCATGCGTTCGCCGGCTCCGGCTTTTTCGCCGTCCATGCCGAGAATGAAACTGCCGATGACGCTCAGGCCGTTGGCGTTGATGGCCCGCAGGGAATCCAGCAGCGGGTTGCGCACGTTTTGGTGCTTGCGCGCCGCCGTCAGGACGTCGTTGTCCGGGGATTCGATGCCGACAAAGACATAGGAAAAATTGGCGGCGGTCAGCATGTCGATCAACGGGACGTCCTGGCCCAGGTTGATGGAGGCCTGAGTGATGAAATCAAAGGGTTCGCCGTGCCGGGCCTGCCATTCGAT
>JAEZBW010000003.1 GCA_023426765.1 Bacillota bacterium | reverse complement strand
TGCTGTGGATAGTATCTGTGCCGATTATGTCGGCGGAAATCTTCCCTCATCCCTGTATGTGGTTGAAAAGGAAAGCGGAAATATCCTTGAAATGAACCGTCAGGAAAACTCACCCCTGCTTGAACAGACCCTAGTGATGCGACTGCATGACACAGCCCTTCAGTGCGAGCAGCATTTCGGATGCTTCCTGGATATCGAATACACTTTCTCCGGGGGGAAGGTTTTCATTCTGCAAGCGCGTCCCATTACCACTTTTAAGCCCAGGGAGTTCGAAATTTCCTGGGAGAACCCGGGGGATGACCAGTTTACCTGGTTCTGTCTGTTCCCTTCTCCCTGTACACCGCTGGTGCAGGACATCATGCGCATCGAGATGGAGGGGATGTCACAGGGGGCTTATGAGACGCTTTTCAGGCTGGATACTTATGGAGAATGTACGATTCAGGATGGATTTGTTTATGTCCGGAACAAGAATATTGAGAATGTAAAGGAAAAACGGGAGCTGTTCCTGCAAAGGGTTAACCAGCTGGCGACAGATGGAAAATGTATCTTTCACGACTGTATACTGCCCGAGCTTCTTTCGATAATCGCTGTTCTTGACCAATACTCCGGCAGAGACCTCAGCCCTTCCGAAGCGGCTATATACCTTCGCAGCGCATGGGATTACCTGAAACAGACATGGCGCAATCACTGGCCGGCCGTGCAGGCGAATGAAAACCTGTATGAGTTTGAAAAAGAATTTCTGAATACCTTTCAGGATATGAATGTCCAGGATGTGTATGATTTGGTATATGGCTTCAGCAAGCTTTCAAGGGAAAGAGAGCTGCTGTTTGCGATGTCATCCGTCGTTAAAAACAGTCCCGTGCTGCAGGAAATGTTTGAACAGCAGCCGTATGATGAAATCCTGTATGCCCGTCTGAAACGGGAGCCTTTGGCAAACAGCCTGCTTCAGTGGATTGATATCTATATCTCGGAGTTCGGTATTTGTGATGCAGGTGTAGATACGGTGCTTCATCCTGTTGTCAGGGAGCGTCCGGATTATGTAATAGGACAGCTTCGGGACATTTTAAATGCCGATGAAACCGTTTTCTTTGAATCGATGAAGACCGCTTTGGCCTTGAAGCAGAAAAAGAAGGAAGAAGTTCTCGCAAGGCTGTCCCCAAAGGAACATGCAGGGTTCCTGTCAAAGCTGGAGCTGGCCGAAAAAGCCTTTATCATGAATGATAACCATAATTATTATATGGAACGTATGTACAGGGGTTATGTCAGGCTTGCGTCCATGGAAGCCGGGCGAATTTTATGCAGGCAGAAGGTACTGGACAACCCCGAAGACATTCAGTTCCTTTTCCTGGAAGAAACGCTGTCTGTTCTGGAAGGCGGAAAATTGGATCCGGTGGTTGTTCAGGAAAGGAAAAGGGAGTTTGGGCTCCGGAAGAAAATCATGCCGCCCGAAATGATTGGAGTTTATCCGGATTTCAATGATTTTGGCGGCAATGCCGGTATGCGGAATGAAGATACAAGTGTACAAAAGCTTCAACTGACTGGTGTTTCGGGCTTGAGAAAGAAGGTCAGAGGGATTGTTCATGTCGGAATTCCTGGAAACCTTACGGAAGACAGAATCCTGGTGCTGCATGACACCCATTTTGAACAAAACATCCTGTCAAAGCTGAACAGGATTAAGGGTTTTATTTACGATTGGGGATCCCCGTATGATCACCCGGCCATCCTGTCCCGCGAGATGAGTATTCCGGCAATTTACAAAACCAGCAATGCAACGAGTGTTCTTAAAACCAGCGACGAAGTGGAACTCGACGGATTTACCGGCATTGTAACCATCCTTTAAATCAATCGTGACCAGGAACCGTCCACTGACTGCCGGTTCCTGGTTCGCACCCGCAGGCTTCACCCTGCGGGACCAGGGTCCCATACCATGGTCATAATTCCTCATACCCCAAAATTTCAAGGGATTGTAAACTAAAATAGGGGGTATTGTCCGGAAGGTGGTATGTGGGATGAAGTTCCTGGTGCTTTTGAAAAAAAACAACGGCAACTCGATGATCATTTATGGGATTGTCCTGTCCTTTCTTCTGGGTATCTGCGCTTTGGTCATCGATGTTGGACGGGTTACGGCTGAAAAAAGCCGGTTCCAGAATGCGTTGGACGCCGCCGCGCTGGCAGCGGTAGCTGAACTGCCAAACAAGGATCAGGCCGAGGCCGCCGCCAAGGCATTCATTGAAAAGAACGGCTTCAACCGGAATGACATCACCGTTACTTTTCAGAATGGTGACAAGGAAGTTCACATTCAGGGCTCTATTGAAATCCGATACTTTTTTGCCCGGATTCTCCAGTTTGATGCAGTAAACGTCAGCCAAAGGGCAGCTGCGGGAGGAGGAGCGGGAAGGGCCTTCGATTACGCGCTGTTTTCGGGCAGCACCACCCAGGCATTGATCATCAATGGCGGGGGAACCGAAATAACAGGAAGCACGCATACCAACCACGATTTTATCCTGCATGGCGGAAAATCGACGATCACCGGGGCGTGTGAGGCCGTCGGTACTCTGACCATCACGGGGAACAATGTGAATATCGGAAGCCAGTTGCCAGGAGCACCTTTCGTGGAAATGCCGGACTTTACCGATATCATCAAGGAACAGGCACAGGCCTGTGGTACCTATTATAACGCAGGCAAGGTATATGATCATAACGTTACCGTCAACTCGTCGATCTATGTCAATGGAGAAATTAATGTGAACTCAGCCAGGTTTTCGGGCACAGGGTGCCTGCTTGCGAAGAATAGCATCGTATTCAATGGCAGCAGCTTGTACAGCTCTCCCAGCGATGCCATCTGCTTCTATTCTGAAAATGGCAATATCATCTTCAATGGTGCTAACTCTGAAATTCATGGAATCATCTATGCTCCGAACGGTACGGTCATTTTCAATGGCGCAAATCAAACCGTATACGGAAGGGTTATTGCCAAAAACATCATCTTTAATGGAACCGGCCTGAAGGTTATTTCGGGCAGCGGCGACCTGCAAAGCATCCCTGTCCAGTCAATGAAGCTTATCCAATAGAAAGCACCGATTCCCACGTTTAGATGAATTCTCCTTTATAACCTTCTACCGGATATGGTATGATGGAGAAGGAAGGGAAATATCGCAAAAAGATTGCGTTTTTCCAGAGATGAGGTGTTTTATGGATCAGAGTTATTGTCTGATACTTGCCGGCGGCGGCACCAGGGGAGCATACCAGGTTGGGGCATGGAAAGCACTGCAGGAGATGGGAATCACAGTATCGGCTGTGGCAGGCACCTCTATCGGTGCCATTAACGCAGCTTTTATTCTTCAGGGAGATACCGGAAAGCTGGAACAGCTGTATGATCATATCGACATTGAAGATGTCATTGAAACCAACGCAGAGATCGGAGAGAACCGGAATCTGTTCAATATCGGCAACCTTGTGAAGGTAGCCCGGGATTTTGTAAAGCAGAAGGGCTTTAATAACGAACCGTTGAAGGACTTGCTGGAACAGAACCTGGATATCGGCAAGATTTATGCTTCCGTGCTGGACTTTGGCATGGTCACGTATTCCGTTAAAAACTACAAACCTCTGGAGATCTACAAAGAAAACATCCCTCCGGAAGAGTTCATTCAATACCTTCTGGCTTCCGCCTGCTTTCCTGTCTATAAAGCGCAGAAGATAGGGGAGAACAAGTTCATGGACGGGGGCCTGTATGACAACATGCCCATCAACATGATGATCAAGAAAGGCCACAAACGGTTTATTATCGTGGATATCTCCGGGCCGGGTATGAAAAGGGGCCTTGTTAAAAAAGATGTTCATATTAAACTGATTCGTCCGGATGAATCGCTGGGCGGCGTTTTTGAATTTAACCGGGATCGGCTGCAAAAAAACAAAAAGCTGGGGTATCTGGACACGCTGAAAGCATTCTGCGTGCTGCAGGGGCACCGCTTCTATTTCAAAACCGGGGATTTCAGCAGATTGCTATCCCGCTTTCCCCTGCAGATGATCGCGGGGTTGGAATTTGCAGCCTATGTCTATGGTATGGATCGCTATCAGATTCATGATGTTCGCAGTTTTCTTGCCCAGCTTTTGGAAAGGCATCATCAGGCGGCAGAGCGATATAAATCGGTAAAGAAAATGGCAGGGATCACGGCAGTGATTAAGGAATATGTAACAATCAAAAGCATGATCAGCGATGATCTGATTTTATGCTTCTTTATCGACAAAATCGCTGAGGATCCGATCTTCCACGGGATTGGTGAAAACCTGCCGTTCTCGGAGTATATTGTTGCCGCTAGAGCTGTGATAGAACTCGAGAATAATCCTTCCTTCTGAACCGAAATCAAAAACCCACACGAATAGCGCAGTTGAAGAGATTCTGTCATTAATTTTCAAAAAAAAGATATTTTTTGTGTGAAAGAGCAAATTTGTGGGAAATAACAAGATATAATTTTTACCGGTTCTTCAAAAACTGCGATAGCGTTGAATAACGTGGGAAGGTTTAAAGGATGGAAGATAAAAAAAAGGAAAGAAGGCCATTCGATGATAAAACTTCGGGGAATGTTTCTCTGAGAGTCGCGGGCACCTATTTATTGCTGGGCACGGCCTGGATTCTCTTTTCAGACATCATTCTCACCACCCTTGCGAAAGGCAGTCAGCTCATCTCCGTGATCAGTATTGTCAAAGGGCTTACTTACGTTATCGTATCCTCTCTGGTCATTTATAACCTGATCCATCGTTCCATCCGCGAAATACAGCTGAATGAAAGAAAAATCACCGAAAGCTATCAACAGCTTAAAATTACCCATGATGAACTGTCAAAAGAAAAAGAGTTCAACACCGTCATTATTGAAAAAATGCTGAATGCTTTTGCACTTCATCGGATTATTCTGGATGAAACAGGTGTTCCTGTTGATTATGAGTTTCTTGATGTAAACCCGGCATTTGAAGATTTTACCGGAATAAAAAAAGAAGATATTATCGGGAAAAGATATAGTGAGAATTTTCCATCTGCCGAACAGAAAAACTGGGTTAAGATATATGGGGAAGTAGCGCTGACAGGTAAACCGAACAGGATCATAGAGTATACGGAGTATTTCGATAGATGGGTGGTTGTAAATGCATATAGCCCCAAAGAGGGATATTTTATTACAGTTTTCAATGATATCACTCAAATAAAAAAGACGGAGGAGGAGCTTAAGGAAAAGAATGAAGAGATCATGGCTTTGTATGAAGAGCTTCTTACTTCAAAAGAAGAGCTGCGCCAGCAATACCAGGAGCTTACGGTCACTCAGGAGACGCTGAAAAAGCATTATGAAGAGCTTGAGGACTATCAGAACAAGCTTCATTACAGCGCATACCATGATCTTTTAACCGGGCTTCCCAATCGTCTGAGCCTGTATGAAAAAATGAGCAAATATCTTGATGGCAACCCGGATACACGAATTGCCATGTTATTCATCGATTTGGATAATTTTAAAATGATCAATGATACCATGGGTCATACCTACGGGGATCAGCTGCTGATTTATCTTGGAAAAAGGCTGTCTTCCCTGATGGTTGAGAAGTATGAGGTACATCGGTTGGGCGGTGACGAATTTATTGTGTGCTGTTATGATTTTGACAATAGGTCGGAAATCTGCCGCTTAGCCGAGGAGATCCTGGAAAGCTTCGAAAGTCCCGTCATTCTAGGGGACAGTATGCTTCATATAACGGTCAGTATTGGGGTGTCGGTTTTCCCGGAGGACGGTGCCAACCCGGACGAGCTTCTGCAGAGCGCCGATATTGCCATGTACAAGGCCAAATTATCCGGCAAGAACCGATTTGTCTTCTACGATGAGGACATGAAGAAGCATGTCCATGAAAGGATGACGATTGAAAAACACCTGCGGGATGCGCTGAAGAATCACGAGCTGCTGCTGTATTATCAGCCTCAGATATCGATCGACTGCGGCAAAATTTGCGGCTTTGAAGCGCTGCTGCGCTGGAACAACCCTGAACTGGGTTTTATCCCTCCGCTGAAATTCATCAGTATTGCCGAAGAAACGCAATTGATCATTCCTATTGGCGAATGGGTTCTTCGTGAAGCCTGCAGCTTTTTAAAGAGAGTACAGTCCAGTGGAAACATGGATCTGATCATGGCAGTAAATATTTCCATTCTTCAATTGCTTCAGGACAATTTTGTTGAAATGGTTCTGAAAACGCTTGAGGAAACCGGATTACAGGCCACCTGCCTGGAGCTTGAAATCACCGAGTCGGTTTTAATGGAATCCTACGATATCGTTACGCAAAAGCTGAACCGGCTGCGGGAGGCAGGGATAAGAATCGCCCTGGATGATTTTGGGCAGGGGTATTCCTCGCTGAGCTATTTGCAGAAGCTGCCCATTCATACCCTGAAAATTGACAAGTTGTTTATCGACAGCATCATCGCGAAAGAGACAAAAACCGATTTGACAGGGACAATTATTGATATCGGCAGGAAGATGGGGCTGACCATTCTCGCAGAGGGCGTGGAAACCGAGGAGCAGCTGAATTACCTGAAAAAGCACCAGTGTCATAAGGTTCAGGGTTATTATTACAGCAGACCGCTGCCCTATCAGGATGCGCTTTCATACTGTAAGAATTACTACGAGGCCCAAACAACCCCACCTCAATAAGTGACGGGTACCGATTACCATCAACAGGCGGTGAACATATCTTTCGCCTCGATATAAGAACCTTGCTTAATGGGTTGTTTAAGAAGAAATCGGGGGCCGGTCTGAAATTCAGACCGGCCCTTTTTGTACTGTACATTCAGGCTATCATTCCACACAGAAAATATGAGATAATGACAATGATGGAAAAATGCTGTAAACTTTTTTCGAACCCTTTTACATTATATGGTGTATACCAGGTGTAATCTTAAGGAGGGGGCGTTCTTTGTATACTTCCATCTCGAAGGAAACCGCAGAAAGGCTTTTTAACGATTATTCCAGCTATGTTTTCCGCGTGGCGCTGTTTTTAACCAAATCCCGGGAGCTTGCCGACGACATCACGCAGGAAACGTTTATGAAAGCTTTTCGAAAATACGCCTCCTATGATCCTTCCAGGCCTTTTGAGCCGTGGATTTACAAGATAGCGATGAATACAGCCAGAAATATGTACCGCAGACAAAAGGCAGCTGTGCTTCTGGACGAAGCATACGAAGAAGAATCAGGGATCTCAGTGGAAGAGAATATGCTCGAACGGGAAAAAAGGAAAATACTTTGGCGGGAAATTAACTGCCTGGGCCTGCGAAGCCGGGAAGTCATCGTCCTGCATTTTTATTCCGGTCTGAAGCTGAGGGAGATTGCACAGGTTCTGGGCATTCCTGTTGGAACCTGTAAATCACGCCTGAATTATGCCTTGAAAACGTTAAGACCGAGAATCTCGGGGATGGACACGACGGACAGGAAAGGAGCGGCTGCTTATGAAAGAATCTGAAAGGATCATCGAAACCGTACTGGTTGAAAAGCTTGAGCATCATCAAAGCCGCACATCCTTCAACGCAATCTGGGAGGATCATGACAGGCAGGCAAAAAAAGCTATGAAACAAAGAAAGTCATTTCTTGTTTCGACGCTCGCTTTTTTCACTTTTATACTTGTTTTCACAGGCGGGTTTACCGTTGCAAAGGTTCTTGATAAACCAATGAGAACAGACGCGACAGACTATCCTTTTGTAAAGGATGAAACGGTCGTCGGAAAATGGGAAGTAGTGGATTTCGTCAGCCGAATCGAGTACTTTGATGCAAAAAGCAGATTCACTGAAACAGAACTATACCTGCATGCGATGGCATTCCTTCCGGATGGAACCATGTTCGTATCCATCAAAGACACGCCTCTTACCTATTCGGAATATATCTGGACAAAAGGCCTCATTCTCAGCAAGAAGCATCAGACAGCCAGTAAATACCTTCTTCAGGAAATAGACGGCGAGCTTTACATGTTTTATGAATGGAAAAGCGGAGACTATATTTTCCGGAACATGGATCCCTATTATTATGTTTTAAAGCAGGCCGACGCAAAAGATTACTCGGATTGGTCACCACCGCGCAGAGAGGATAATACCGATTATCCTTTCGAAGACGACCCCCAAATCCGCGGAGAGTGGGAAACTGTAGATTTTGTAGATGGAATCGGACAGTTTGACCCGAATAGCAAAAAGGATGATTCTATGAACTATCTTGTGGGCCTGATCATGGAGGAAAACGGAAAGCTGACCCATGCAACCCTTTCGGGAGACTTCTCAAATAAAAACATAAAGTGGACGAAAGGTCTGATCCTGAACAAGATTGACAAGACAGCCAGCAAGTATGAGATCAGGGAACTGAACGGAGATACTTTCCTCTTTTACGAGTGGAAAAGTGGTGATTACATTTTCCGCAGCAGCAAGCCAAGCTATTATGTGTTGAAAAAGGTCAAATAGGAGCCGGCTCCGAAAGTCTGTTTTTTCTATAATCATACGCGATATCACCCCCAAGATTTTCTGGAAGGCCGCGGAAGATACCGGCGTGAACCTGTATGAAGAAAATTCCGAAACAAAGTTAGTTGGAAAAATAATCGATCCTGTTGCTTTGATAGAAGGTTTGAAATGAAGCGCAATAAAAACGCAGCACCTGTTTGATGACAGATGCTGCGTTTGTTTTTCGAGCTTGCTTTAATGTTTCCACTGCTATGGAAATAATCCATTATTTTATTCCCACTCGATCGTCGCGCAGGGTTTGGGGCTTAAGTCGTAACATACGCGATTCACATTCGGTACTTCTGCGAGAATTCTATCGGTAATTTTCAGCAGAATAGGCCATTCGATCTGCTCGATGGTTGCGGTCATTGCATCCACCGTATTGATCGCCCGGATGATGACAGGGTATTCGTAGCATCTTTCATCGTTTTTTACCCCGGTGGATTTAAAATCCGGAACGACGGTGAAATATTGCCACACCTTTTTGTCCAGACCGGCGTTTTGAAACTCCTCGCGCAGAATAGCGTCGGCTTCCCGCACGGCTTCCAGCCGCTCTCTTGTAATGGCGCCAAGGCAACGGACACCCAGGCCCGGGCCAGGGAAAGGCTGTCTGAAGACCATGGTTTCGGGCAGGCCCAGTTCAAGGCCGCAGGCCCTGACCTCATCCTTGAACAGATAATAAAGCGGTTCAACCAGGGAAAACTGCAGATCCTCCGGCAAACCTGCAACATTATGGTGGGATTTCACCTTTTTTGCGGTTTTTGTGCCGCTTTCAACAATGTCGGGGTAAATGGTTCCCTGGGCTAAAAAATGAATACCGTCCAGCTTGCGGGCTTCTTCTTCAAACACGCGAATGAACTCGTTTCCAATGATTTTCCGCTTCTGCTCGGGATCGGCCACATTTTCAAGCTTTGTCAGGAACCGTTCGGAGGCATCTACAAAAATCAGGTTTGCATCCATCTGCTTTTTAAACACTTCGAGCACCTGCTCGGATTCGCCTTTGCGCATCAGGCCGTGGTTCACATGCACGCATACCAGCTGTTTACCGATCGCTCTGATCAGCAGTGCGGCAACGACAGAACTGTCAACACCGCCCGACAATGCAAGGAGAATTTTTTTGTCACCAACCTGCTTTTTGATCAGTTCAATCTGATCCTCGATGAAATTCTTCATATTCCAGTTCGGCTCAGCTTTACAGGTTGAAAACAGGAATGACTGCAGGACGGTTTTCACTTCTTCTTCCGTTTCCGGCCAGCGATCGAGCTTGTTTTCACACAACGCAGCGTCATGATCCACTGCCAGAACAGGGAAACCTGCGCTGTAAAGCTCTGGTCGAACATCAATTTTAACTCCGTCAACCCAGTTGTTTTCTCCGCCGTTCAGGATAATGCCCTTCACGTTGGGAAGCTCTAGCAGCTTCTGCAATGTTATATCATGGGGATGGACTTCACTGTATACCCCCAGAGAGCGAACCGCCCTGGCAATGGCAGCATTCATGCGGCTGCCCAGGTCTAAAACGACAATCATATCCTGCTTCATAATTTTCCTCCTAATCTATTTCTTTCGTCAAAAACGAAGCAAAATGTCCCTCACCGGTTTGGGTAAGGGTTCCGAATACTGCTGTCAGGCAACCGGCATAGGTTTCAGGGGTCACCCGGTGCTGGTTTTGCAGGCAAAAACCTCATCTCTCGCCTTGATGATACGGTTTGCTGCAATTGCGAGCAATCGTTTCCGTTATTATAGCACTGATCCCTTTCCATTGAAAGGTATATTTGCCCTTTGCAAAATAGCCGGAAACCCATTTAATCATTCAATGCGCCCTTTTCTTACAAAATATAACTTGTACCTTGCCGCAGGAAATGATAAAATAGCTATCAGAGAAAAGCTTGTCGGATGTGTACAGGTTGTAACAAAAAGAGATCAAACTGTATACATC
>JAEZBW010000671.1 GCA_023426765.1 Bacillota bacterium | reverse complement strand
TGGGTGCGAGCACCGCCAAGGAGAAGAGCTTCGATTTCAAGTTTTATAGGATTGATGAATTGCCGGATATGATTAGTCCACCTGTTATCCCTGTGGTTGAAAAATTCAAAGCAAGGTACAGGGCAGGCGATGTTTAGTGGCCGACATCGTGTCGGCCTCCGAGCAAGAAGGCATGCGGCTTCGCATAACAAAGCAGTCGGCGCAAGGGTGCCAGTGGAAATTCATCCGACCTTATACCATTGACAGCAGGAGTGCGAGCAGGCACCACACCGATTTGCTGGGTGCGAGCACCGCCAGGGAGAAGGGCTAGCGAGGGTCACAGCTCATCGGCGTCGCGACTGCTGAGACGTTATACGCCATCGGAAGCGAAGGATGCCACATCGTGTGGCGGATATGAGAAACCAGACTTCGAAGATAAGATCCGTAATTGCTTGAAATTGTGTACAAAAAGCTAATGTTTTGAAAGGTTAAGGGAGTTCTTAAACCATGAAAGGAATAGTGTCAATTTTTATAATACTATGTTATATGTTGTTTTTCACAGGTTGTACAATTAATACGGAAAAAAATGCCTCCTCCGGAACCACGGTTAAGAATACGTCCAAAACCAATACGGTTGAGGACACAGATGGAAATTTTTCTACACTTAATTGTGTACTAGATGATACAGGAAATCTCTTGGTCATGTGTGAAGATGGGTATGAACCTTATACCTATGACAAATTCCCGTACATTCCGGGCAGCCTTTCCCAAATCATTCAATTGCTCCGTGTAGGTGGCAATTACTTGAAATTGGATTATCATGATAAACTGTTCTTGTATTATGGGCTTGATGAGAACAAATGTCAGATTGTTGGTGGCAATGGCGTTGATATTTTCAATTTCAGTATTGACAGGGAACAGGATATCATTTCATTCTCTATTGAAAATCTGATATTCCCAGGCTACCTTGATGATGATTATCGCTCCCAACTGTTGGAGACCTTCAATTTTCTGTTTGGAGAAAGCGGTGAAGATATCTATCTTTATTTGATGGCATTTTACGAGCAACCAACCGACGGTGTGGAAGATGAAACTATGATAGGCGGAATGCGGGTCACCTACCGGTGCACACCGAAACACAGATTAAATATTTATCTGCTTCCTGACAAGTGAGAAGGTGATTTCAAGTACTCCGAAACATGTATATAAGGGATGTGGTTTAATAGAAATTCTGACTTTTGATAATTCGCAACATTTAAATATTGTCTATATAGGAAAGACTTTAAAGATTTGAGGGTGCGACATCCTGTCACACTCTGAATAATGGGGCTTTCGACGGCGCATAACAAAGCAGTCAGCGCAAGGGTGCCAGGGGAAAGTCATCTGACCTTATACCATTGACAGCAGGAGCGCGAGCAGTGCCACACCGATTCGCTGGGTGCGAGCACCGCCAGGGAGAAGGGCTTCGAGGGTCCAGCTCATCGGCGTCGCGACTGCTGAGACGTTAGATGAAATTCCCTGCAAACGGCGCGCCATCCGTGGCGCGATTCATTGAAACCCGAGATAAAACAATCAGAACGAATGTTCGAGAAATGATTGCGGTCAGCTACTAAATGGTATATAATGGATATGCATATCAGGTTTAGATGTGAAGTTGTCTTAAGGAATTGCTTCCTTTGTGGATTCCAATTATAAGGACGGTGACGTTATAGTTGCTGCAGGGATCTACAAAGGAAGGAGGTGGTGGTTTATGAATAATGATTTCTACCACATCATCGGTTTAACGGTTGTATGGTGTGCGAAATATATGTTCATACCGCTTGGAGTTGCTATATTTGCAAGAGTTATTGCAGAAAAACTGCTCCGACCACAGCCTAAAGGGCAAAAGAAAAAACGGTTTAGAAAAAACCGTTTAAAATAAATCTCTGCATCTAACCTGACAGCAACAAGCGTCGCCGTCCTTATAAATATTATAGCACTAAATGAATGATTGTAAACGTATGAAAAAGGAAATTTCTTAAGGGTCAGCCATCCGTGGCTGCCTCTGGCTTCGTGAGGCAGGGAACTTCACCTAACAAAGCAGTCGGCGCAAGGGTGCTGTGGAAAGTCATCCGACCTTATACCATTGACAGCAGGAGCACGAGCAGGCACCACACCGATTCGCTGGGTGCAAGCACCGCCAGGGAGAAGGGCTTCGAGGGTCCAGCTCATCGGCGTCGCGACTGCTGGACGTTATATGTAATCGAATGCATTTGGCCGCGCATCCGTGCGCGGATTTTAACCAGAAAGAAGTGAACAGGGGATGAATCTATACTACAAAGAATATATGCTAGAAGTATATGATGATCAGATGTACAGTCTAAACTCGACTGACAACAAATATCAATATGATCAGGAGTTTTTAAGCGCCACATTTAAGGGAAGTCGTTTTATTAATAAGTGCGGAGTATTCATAAAGAATGATGAGGTAAAATTAAAAAGTGTAATTCTTTTTGGAGGCGGCAGTTCTACTAGAATTGGCGAAAATTCATATGTAATAGTTGAAGATAAGATATTTATTGCAGTTGGTTCATCCGTTTTTTGCCTCTTAATGCCTGACCTTACGTTAGAATGGACAGTTGAAGCTGATGATAGTTGTTGCTTTGGTATTTATCATTTTATCGATAGTATTGTAGTGCATGGAGAACTGGCAATAACCTGTCTTGATTTGATTGGTAATATAAAGTGGCAATTTTATGGCAGAGATATTTTTGTCACTCTGAACGAAGGGCTAGTTTTCAGCATTATAGATGATAGTGTTAAGGTGAAAGATTGGGAAGGATATGTTTATTTAATTGATAGAAATGGTCAGATGATTTCATAAGGGACTCCCATCCGTGGTCGTCTCTGAATTACAGGGCATTCGACTACACATAACAATGCATTCCCGCAAAGGTACAGAGGCAAGGCATCCAGCCTTATACCATTGACAGCAGGAGCGCGAGCGGGCACCACACCGATTCGCTGGGTGGCGAGCACCGCCAGGGAGATGGGCTTCGAGGGTCCAGCTCATCGGCGTCGTGAATGCGAGACGTTATATGAAACCATCGCCGGGTTACGACGCCCGGACTCCGCCGATGGGCGAAAAAAGTGAATGCTCTGCATAAAAATAATGAGGAGTGTAGTCTTTGAAGAAGTATTTAATATTGGGTATAGCGTTTTTATTAATTGGAATTATTGGAGTATTAGTTTTTAAGAGTATTAGTAGTAAAGGGAATACTCCGATTTATTATGATTATAAACATAGTTACCATGAACAGTTTTATTTTGAAAATGGGTATGTGGTATTTGCGACAACAATAAAACTTAAAAATACAAGTTCGAAGGATCAATATTTCTATTTATATGCAGATGTTAGTGAAGACTATGGACTTGTACTTGAAAATACTGCTGTTGCATGTGAAAAAAATTCACTTGATAAGATGAAATTCTTTATGAAAGCGAAATCTGAAAATGATTTTGGAGTTTACTTTAAGGCTGAAAAAGGAAAAAAAAGTATAAAACAAAATAGACTTCCGCCCCAAAATTTGAGATTTGAAATGATCGAATAAAAAAGAAAGAAGGAATCCCAGCCTTGACTCTGGTCGTGCGGCTGGGGCCGGCGATGGCTTCACATAACAAAGCAGTCAGCGCAAGGGTGCCAGGGGAAAGACATCCGACCTTATACCATTGACAGCAGGAGCGCGAGCAGGCACCACACCGATTCGCTGGGTGCGAGCACCGCCAGGGTGAAGGGCTCTGTGGGTCCAGCT
>JAEZBW010000731.1 GCA_023426765.1 Bacillota bacterium | reverse complement strand
CGGCATGGTTCAGTGCGCTGTTTATCCTGCTTGTACTGGGAAATTCCGCGTTGGGAATGCTGATTGTTTCAAAATGCAACAAAAAGCTTTACGAGGTGTTGAAGGGCTTTCATTTTCTCAATATGATAGGGCAGTATTTCATGGACAAAATGGTGGGCAAATATCAAATGGGAAAGGACATTAAAATTTATAATATGAAAAAATGTATTTCCCATACCTTTGATGATATCGTCAAAACCGGACACACTACAGTGGAATTATGGCAAAAGACCGAATCGCGCTATCAAAGCCTCGGTGATATTTCATCCAATGTTCTCAGCGCGCTGGTATATATTTTTATCGCTGCAAAGGCTGTTTTTGGAAACCTGGGAATTGGCAGCATCGTGCAGTTTGTCGGAGGCATCACGCGGTTCAACATGGGAATCACCGGATTTGTGTCCGCGGTTACCAGGCTGTTTTCCAATGTGGAAGTATTGAATCTGTATTTTGAGTTTTTAGATATGCCAAACAAAATCCACCATGGCACCTTGCCTGTTGAAAAGCGCCAGGATAATGAATATGAGCTGGAATTTCATAACGTATCCTTTAAATATCCCGGCACAGAGGAATACTCCCTGAGAAACCTGAACCTGAAACTGAATGTGGGGCAGCGGCTGGCAGTCGTGGGAATGAACGGATCTGGAAAGACCACCATGATAAAACTGCTCTGCAGGCTGTACGATCCGACAGAAGGCTGCATAACGTTGAACGGTATTGATATCAGGAAGTATGATAACAACGAATACATGAATATATTCAGTGTTGTATTTCAGGATTTTCAGCTCTTTTCTTTTCCGCTGGGGCAGAATGTCGCCGCTTCCTTCGACGTTGATGCCGACAGAGTGAAGAGCTGCCTGATAAAGTCCGGGTTTGGCGAGCGCTTGAAGACGATGCCGAAAGGAATTGATACCTGCCTGTACAAGGACTTTGAAGAGGATGGTGTGGAGATTTCCGGCGGTGAAGCGCAAAAGATCGCTATAGCCCGCGCACTGTACAAGGATGCACCTTTTGTCATACTTGACGAACCGACCGCCGCGCTCGATCCAATTGCCGAGTTTGAGGTGTACAGCAGTATGAATGAGATCATTGGCAGCAAAACAGCAGTGTTCATCTCGCATCGGCTGTCATCCTGCCGTTTCTGTGACGACATCGCCGTGTTCCATGAGGGAAGGCTTATACAGCGGGGCAGCCATGATAAGCTGGTTGCAGATATGAACGGTAAATATTACGAGCTTTGGAACGCCCAGGCGCAGTACTACAATGAGAATATTGCTTAAGTGAAGGTAAGAGCCAATAGCCGGTGCTGTCATTCAATGAACACCTGTGTTTCGGGTTAAGCTATGAGAACCGCTTGTAAATAAGTGCAAGCGGTTTTGTAGTATCATTCAGGATCGCTATATGAGTATATTGCCTGCAGAAGGGCAAATATGGTAATGTGGTAATAGAACAGGATGGTACAAAATGTATTCTGCAGATAAACATGGAGGATTATTGATATTACTGCAATAGTCCATAAAGCAGGATCGGTACCTGAATAATGGTTCCATTCAGGGGCGGGTTAGAATAAGGAGGATGTTCATGAAAAAACGTATTCTCATCCTTGCATTATCACTTTTAATGTGCCTGACACTCTATCCCAGCACAGTGCTGGCTTCCGAGGCTTCCATATCATTGGATAAAGCGGTATATTCGCCCGGTGAAAAAATCATCGTTACGGCAACGGGGATTACGCAGCAAATGGAAGACGATTATGCAAACGTCGCCATATTTGAAAAAGATGCATCACATTATGACTATATGCAATATAACCGGGCTTTTACCGGCACAAGCCGTTTGGAGTTTGATGCTCCTGACCTGCCTGGTTCATATGAAATGCGGTTTTACAAAAAGGATTTTGAATGGACCGATGAGGCTCTTGCCATGAGTGTTCCGTTCACGGTGGCTATACAAAAGCAGAATAAAAGCAAGACTTCCCAATGGGCGGAAGCGACCATTGAAAAAGCCGAAATCGCTGACCTTATCCCCGATTCTTTGAAAGGCGCGGATTTAACCAAGCCTGTCACCAGAAAAGAGTTCGCGGCGGTATGCGTCAAACTGTACGAGAAGCTCTCCGGTAAGAGTGCGGCTCCAGCCCAGAAAAACCCCTTTGTTGACACAAATGATACCGAAGTGCTGAAAGCATATAATGCAGACATCACTTCCGGCATTGCTGCGGACAAGTTCGGGCCGGACATTGTCCTGAACCGGGAGCAGGCCGCCACCATGCTCACTCGTGTGTTCAAAAAGGTGTTTGTGCAGGGATGGACATTAAAAGAAGACAGCAAATATTCCTTTCATCACACAATGCCTCCAAAGTTCGCTGATGATGCGAAAATCTCCGACTGGGCAAAACCCTCGGTTTACTTCATGGTATCCCACGGTATCCTCTCGGGCATAGGCAATAATACATTTGCGCCTAAAGCCGATACTCCTGCCGAGCAAGCTTCAGGCTATGCCAACGCTACACGCGAACAGGCTTTGGCTATATCGCTGCGTATTGCTGAAAACCTGGGGGATGGATATGCCGCATCACAGATCGTCCCGGTGGGCACACAGCCTGCGCAGCCACCTCGGGCGGACGGATCCATTGTCGGCAGGTGGAAAACCGGCAGTACCGGTTACAGGTATAACCCAGCTACCGGCAGATTCGAATTTGGATTAGTTGGTACCAGCCTGGAGTATCATTTCAACGATGATGGGACGTTTAACATCATGACATCAACAGGTTTAGGGTCCAGCACACGCACTTATGGGGACTACACCGTCAGCGAGGATAAAATAACCTTACTATTCAAGGGCAGTGAGCAAAGCATGGATTTTGAGCACACATGGGAAAAAGGCAATATACCTCCAAACAAATCCTTCTATTATAAGCTTTTTACCGATGACACAGGTGATTATCTGCTGATTGGGTCGGAAGATGCCACACCGCCGTTGGATGAAGAAACCAATGCGGTAAGACTTTATCAAATGTCCTAAGACCCCTGCCTCCATAGGCGGGGGATAAACCGATTTCTGCTTCAGTGGTGGGTACAATCCCCCACTGAAGGACATTTGATAAAATGCTCGCGGCGCGTTGCACACAAAAC
>JAEZBW010000359.1 GCA_023426765.1 Bacillota bacterium | reverse complement strand
CCTGCAGCTCGAAAACAGGGAAGAAATTGTCATACAGCCTCTTGGTTGAAACATACACCTTGTATGGGTTTCTGCAGATATGAACAAACCGGGCATTGGGAAACAGTTCCAGCAGCTGTTTGATTCGGCTGGTATTGGTAGGGCTTTTCAGCAGAAGCCTTTTTCCCTTCAGCTGAAAGGTTACCTTCTTTATGATATACAGGTATTTCTGCTTCCATTCGGACAGCTCGGATTCGCTCATGTCCCGGAAGGATGCATATTTTTGATACTTAAAATGGTTCCTCGGGAAGGTGACCAGATGGTAATTGGAAAGCGTGGATATATTGGCAATGGCAAACTCCTCTTCCTGAGATGATACCGTGTCCAGTACGACGCTGTCCATATGCCGGTTCTTTGGCAGAACCTTTTTCATAATCCGCTCCAACACCTTGTTCCCAAGCAGGAACATGCTCGGGCCGAAGCAGTGCATGGCATTTGTGACACCAAACTGCTCGTCCTGTGAAAGCATGTTCACCAGATAGGTTGTTCCGCTGCGCCAATGACCCAGGATAAAAATAGGTTCCTTGTCGATTTTGGTTTTCTTCACACTGATGTCAAACAGCAGCTTTTCGATTAAGCGTACCGGAGTGAGCAGGATGATGACAAAGGTGATGTACAGGAATTTCGGAAGGCTCTTAAAGTAGATGGGTTTGTCCCGGTTCTGCCATAAAAGCTTGATCCAGTTCCTCAGCGTGCACCCAAGTAAAAACTGTATGGATAAATCCCTGATATATCGAGATCGCATTGTTCTGTCACCTCTGTATTTTCTTTCACTGTCGTATCATCTAAATGCTGGATTATCCTGAGCGTTCGTCCGGATAATTGTTTTTCCTTATACCATGCCGGATTCCACGGCTGGAAACCCGCGGGGCCTTGTGTATCTTTCACAGGTTGGCCCCTGACATGTTCACTATTATATTACCAAAGAAACCTTATATAATGCAATGATTCCTTTAGAAATTACAGGTGCACACTTGAGGTTATTACTGTTCGCACTCCAGTAGAGATAGCGGGTGATTTTCAGGTACTACCTGCGAGAAGTTCCTGAGGTTTGCAATTCGGTGATGAACAAATCCAACGCCATCCTTGGATCCATCCGGCCGGTTTTCGAGGCTTGATCCATTTCCATGCATTTACGCATGGCATCCTTCAGCTGATCGATTGTAAAGGAGGATGCCTGTTTGCGGATTTTCCCCACAATGTATGGGTTAATTCCCAGCACACGGGCCATGTCTGCCTGGGACATCTTCTTTTCCTCCATCTTTTTCATTCTCAGCAAAAGCCCCATCTGCCTGCCCACCATGGCCATGATAAAAGGAAGGGGTTCCTTCTGCTCCACCAGATCATTGAGGATTTGCAGCGCCTGGGTGGTTTGCTTCAGGGAAAGGGCGTCGGTCAGATCAAAGATTCTGCTTTTTACGCTTCGGGATGCAATGGCATCGATGATCCTGCGGGTGATTCGTTCGGATTCCCCCGCAAGAAGGGCAATTTTTTCAAGCTCCAAAGCCATGAAGGTCATATCGGGATCCAGCAGTGTGACGAGATAGGCGGCGTCCTTCTCATCGATTTGCTTGCGATATCTGGAAAACCTGTTGATAACCCATTTGGTCAGCATATTTTCATCCTGACGGTTACACTCAACGATCAACCCCTGGTTTTTCACGGCTTTGTAGAAGCTGACCCTTTTATCCACCTCTTCCTGAATGAAAACAAGACAGATGTAATCGGGCAGTGTCTTGAAAAACGTATTCCAGTCGTTCTCTTTGGCACCCTGTTTCAAAAGCGTGCTCTCTTTCACGAGGACAACCCGCCTTTGCGCAAATGCCGGATACATGGAAACGGCATCGGATACCGCCTGGAGTGAGACCTTCCCGGAAAATTCCGAAAAATTAAAGGTTTTCGAATTTTCATCCAGAAGCTTCTCCAGCATCTGATTCACATAATGCCTGACAAGGAACTGCTCCGGGCCGGTAAACAGGTACAGCCTTCCGATCCTGTTCTCTTTCAGTTGCTTTTTCAACTCATCCATGCTCATACTATTTCATTCCCTTGATTGCAATGATATTGGGCCGCTTCATCAAAAATCCTATCATTTTAATTCAAAAAAGTAAATCCTTCATCCCTGTACCAGGTGCGGATTCGGTATTTCTCCCCATCGCTGTTCACGATTACCGCTCCATGTTCCAATGTGGTAAACACCATTGTATCATTCTCGTTCAGCCGCTCCAGTACTGCTTCGGAGGGATGGCCATAGTTATTCCTGCCTACACTGATCACGGCTGCTTCCGGCTTTGTAAATTGAATGAACCGTTCCGATGAGGCATTTTTGCCGCCGTGGTGCGGTACCTTCAAAATGTCGCAGTCCATCGCGGTATTGTTCCCGAAGAAAATATTCTCCGCACCGGTTTCAAGATCACCGGTAAAAAGAATCTGAAGCCTTCCATAGTACAGCAATCCGCACAGGGAAGTATTGTTCAGGTTATCCTCCCCCGGCGGCGTTTTGTCATCCGGATGCAGAAACCTGAGCGCGGTATGCTGATCCAGCATCACTTCATCTCCATCGCTAAAAAAGCTCAGCTCAATATCCTTCTCTTCGCAAAGCTTTATCAGCGGTGCAAAGTCCTGCACGGCTTCAGGATAATCGGGCAGCCCAACCGCTTTCACCGGATAGGTTTTCAGCAGGGTTAAAACTCCGGACATGTGATCCATATGGGCATGACTGACAAAAACCTGTTCCAGGCTGATAACCCCCTCATGCATCAGCAGCGGTAACAGAATCCTCTTCCCGATATACCCGGTTTCAGCTTCCTGATAGGTTCCGCCGCCGTCCATCAGATAGCTTTTGCCCGAAGGGGTTTGGATGAAAGTGCAGTCTCCCTGTCCGACATCAACAAAGGTTACCTTAAGACTGCCGGGTAGCAGCCCTGAAACAAGGATGAAAGCTCCCATCACGCATGCGCACACAGCGATTCCGGCTTTATACCGGATAAAGAAAGGCAGACCGTACACCCCTGCCGGGATCAGTACCGCATAATAAGCAAGAATCACCGGAAGGCTCCAATGCTGCATGTTGACTTCCGCCCACGGAACCGAGGCGCAGAATTCGGTGATCACCAAAATGACATGCAAAAGGCTTTGCAGCATATACCCGGTGAGCATACCAAAAACGGGGTGAATGTGATCAACTGCCACGCAAATCATGCCGAGGACGGTTGTGATCCCTGTCATCGGCACTACAAAAAGGTTTGAAAGCAACGAGACCAGCGATATTCTGCTGAAATAAAGGATGAGAAGCGGAAGGACACCCGCCTGCGCAGAAACGGTTGCGGCAACGGTTTCCCGGATAATGCCGGGAAACCATTCGGGCAGTATGCCCCGGATCCTGCCGTATAGCAGTGCCAATCCGGCAGTAGCACCAAAAGATAGTATAAAGCCCGCATCAAACAGCATGAAAGGGTTTACTGCCAGTAAGATCAATGAAGCGATTCCAAGGGAATTCAACAGATCAGGCTTTCTGTCCAGCGCTTTTCCGGCCATGATGACGGCCGCCATCACACAGGCCCGAAGAACCGAGGCTTCCATTCCGGCTACCAGAACAAAGAAAAAAATAAAGGGAATGGACACCAGCGCTGCAGCTTTACGGTTCATACCAAGGTTTTTAAACAACCAAAGCAGCGGAAGCAGCAAAAACCCTAGATTGGCCCCCGAAACTGCCATGATATGGCTGAGACCAGCTGCGCTGAATGCATTCTCCATACTGTCGGTGAGGTTTTCCCTGTACCCCGTCAGCATCGCTGCCATCAGCGCGGCTTTTTCCCCGGACAGGTTTCTTTCGAGAGAAGCCAGAACCGCTTGCTGCATCTTAAAACCAAACCTCAGCAGCGGGAGGTTTTTCCTCTCCCCGATCCATTGCACCGCATTGGACTTCACTGTCATCATTGCAGGTATTTTCCTGGCAAGCAGCCAGCTTTCGAAATCAAATCCTCCCGGATTCCTGGAGCCGGACGGCTTCTCCATCACCCCCGAGATGACAAGACGAGCGCCTGGAGAGAAGTCATGGGCTTCAGAGGCTTCATAAACATCCACGCGGATGGTGCGTGAAAATTTTTTCAGATCGTCTTTCAGTTGTATCTCTTCTGCAAAAAAGTGAAAGGAAGCTTTACCGTCAATCCGTGTAAAGGTGCTGCTGACATACCCTGAAGCCGTTACAGTACAATCCCGGTATGGCTCCGCGGACTTTCGCAGTGTCGTGTACTGAAAGGCGTAATTTAAATAACCGCAGAGAAAACAAATGATCCATAACAGCAGAGGGCTCCAATGAAGCTTCTTCCATCGGCCATACCCAACCAGAAACAATGCAGGCAGTAAGATGACCATGATAAAGAAAACCTGCCGGATTTGCCAGGCGGCCAGAATCCCTGTCCCAAATGCGATTGCGGCGTGCAGCACGGGCCTTTTCAGCATGCCCGATCCTCCAACTATTCTTTCATGGGTTTTTCTGTGCCTGATAAGCGGGTTTTCAGATGTGCTTTTCCTGCAGTCGTGATGTGCCTTTTAAACAAGGGCCGGCCGGTTGTTCAATCAGCGTTCTGTTTCAGCGGATTTGAGCCGGAGGCCAGGGCTTGATAACCTTCTCAAATATAAATACCGTGCTGTTGTGTCCGGATTTGCCATAAAACAGCCTGATGCAGCGGAAACCAAGGCTTTTCCAGAATAATGCACCCGCCTGGTTCTTCACCGATACCGAAACAAAAACCTTTTTGATGCTGTAATTTCTGGAGATATAATCGGACAGCAGCTGAAACGCGTTGGAACCGTATGCTTTCCGCTGCCAGAGCGTATCGATCAGAAAAGTGCGCACCCAAAGCACAGGTTCCCGGATGTTCTTGATTTCTCCGGCGACCAGGCCGATGCACTCATCCGTATTTGCCGGATAAATACCAAGAACAAACCCAGTTAACCCATCGCTCTGACCGATCCGGATTTCCTCCGGATTCTTTCCGCCTGTTGCAAAACCAAACGAATCGGTTTGCTTGTACCACAGGTTTATCCTGGACAGATTCTCTTTTGTGATCGGATGCAGCTTTACGCTGTCCCCTGAAATATGCATTTCCATCATGAACCATCCAGACTGCTTTCCACAAGAATGGGCAAATACCAGGACTCAATGCCCTGATAAGGGTTCCAGAAAAATGCGTTCTTCTCCCCCCGGATGCTGTTTCTGTATAAAATAGCCTGTTGGTTCCGGTATAAGGGCAGGATATAGGAGTTTTCCCTCCCATATCCAAGCTCTTCCTGCACCCGCTGCAGTGTTGCTTCCAGCTTCTCCCACGGCTTAATTTCCTCGGAAACCGGTGACAAATCATAACCGCCATTCCGGATAGCTCTCTTCACTTCCTGTGCATTTTGCGTTTGATGGATTGTAGCCTTGATTCCCACATCCTGAAGAATATTCACCAGGAAGTTGGCGGTATGCAGCTTTTGGATATCCTGCTTTGGAACGATGATCGAAACCGACCCTAAAGGGCTTCCTCTCCAGAAGAAAGCTTTTTGGATTTCATCCCAGTACAATCCGGTCTGAACCAACGCTTCCCGAAAACCCTCAGTATCCAGAGGGCTTTCACTGTATTCATCAAAGTATTGAACCTGTCCAAGGTTCATATCGTACAGCCTTGATGAAATATACCGGAAAAGGGCATCCTGCCGGTTGGACTGACCAAAAAGGCTGTTGGGGTTCACATAGATGAAGTTGCCCTGATTATCCGGAAAAACCTGATAATTCAAATCGTTGCGATGCTGGTATTTTGTAAAATCGACATTTTTGACGAAAGCCGTATCCACCTCATGATTCTGAAAAGCATCCAGCATTTCTGTTTCAGGGTATACCTTGAAAACGATGGCCTCCAGATGGGCAGGTTTGTCGATCCACCAGGCTTCAAAGCGTTTCAGCTTCACCTGAGTATCACTGACCGAATCAAGCTGATAGGGGCCTGTCCCGGATAAGGATGCAGCGGTGTCTGCCTTCCCCTCCTGCGAACGGCTGAGAATTGGGAAAGTAAGTTTGTCCGGTAATGAAGAATCAGGTGTTTTTAAAGCAATTTCAAAAAGGTTGCTGTTGATCACATTGATCTGCGCAATGTTTTCGCAGATGTCGGTGTTGTAAAAAGGGTTTTCGGAATTCGCTAAAAGTTCCAGCGAGTATTTTACATCATAGGCCGACAGGAAGGAGCCATGGTGAAAAGAAACACCTTCCTTCAGCTGAAAGGTCCAGATGGTTGCATCCTGGGTTTCCCAGGTCTGAACCAGCCAGGGTTCCACCTTGCCTTCTCCTGTCCATACAAAAAGGGATTCCACAATCAGGCAGGCCATATAATAAACATATCTGTCCTTTGTCTGGTACGGGTTCAGGGTATCCACGGCAGTGATGGGCAGTGCAAGTGTTCCGCCCTGCACCGGGCCGCTGTCGATCTCCTTCATGAACCTGCCGATGGACGGGGTGATCGTCGGCTCCTGTCCGCTGAAGGTTTCCCGCGATTTGCAGCCTGCCGCGATAAAAAACAGAAAGACAAGTATCAACCATGCAATTGTTCGTTTATACCTGTGCATCATGCACCTCATTCATATTTTACATCATCATCAGCAGCGCAGCTCCGGTTCCGCTGCTGCCCTTTCCTCCCCTGTGAGAGAAAAAAAGTTCCTTTTCACACACCGTACATCGGCCGACATCGCGAATATTGCCAGCGGTAAGGCCTTCCTGGAGCAGCGTGTGCCGAATAATTCCGCTTAAGTCAATATGCCACTTTTCTCCCACGGGCTTCATGGTGTGCTGCATGTCTGGGAAAACCTGCACGAATTGCCGGTATACATCACTTCCCACTTCAAAACAGCACTGCCGGATATGAGGCCCCAGAACGGCAATTATGTTATCGGGCTTGCAGCCGAACGCCTCCTGCATTTTCCATACAGCCTGTGCAGAAATATTCATCAGTGTACTTCGCCAGCCGGAGTGAACAAGCCCGATTGCGCCTGCAACCGGATCATACAGATAGACCGGCGTGCAATCGGCATAAAAAGTTACAAGAGCAACGCCCCGTTCACAGGTAACCAGACCGTCGGTGTCGCCATAGGTGTTTTCCCTGATCAAACCCATGCCGCAATGGCTTTTATCCACAACCGTAACTTTCGAACCATGTACCTGTCTGGACAAAACCATCTTATCCAGTGGAATGCCCAGGTTTTCTGACAGGCGGCGGTAGTTTTCCAAAACGTTTTCCCTGCTGTCCGCCCGTTGGAAGCTTAAATTCAGCGTGTTGTACGGAGAACCGCTGACACCGCCGTGACGGGTTGTAAATATCGCCTTTATTCCGCTATGCCCCAAAGGGATCGGAACCCACATGGGGTTCATTTCATGCCGGGAAATCACAAAACCTCCGGGATTGCCATGCTTTTTTACTCGTATGCCATTTTTAGAGTAACACACCCCTGCCCAACTCTCAAGTGGTAAGATTACGGTATGGTGAAATGAAATGAAGCTAAAAAAATGCATTTCGTTACAAGTCTGTTGCAGGATGAATTGTAACAAAATGCATATGGATTGTTCGTAACTGTCAGAAACAGTCGCGAACCAGTTGCACACTTAACGTGCAAATCGGGAGTGGAGCGCAGACTACCATCGTGGAACACTCCCCTGAAGGTGCTTTCAGCGCCTGCGAAATGGCGTACAAATCGTACAAACGCTCATGGAAAAAACTTTTCCTGCTCTGCGAGCTAGTTCTGCATCAGTACCGGCTGCAGCTGTATGCCGTCCAAAGCCGCCTCAAGTGCGGGAATGAAGAGCTCCATCAGACATATCAGGGAATTCGTCTTTTTACTGGGATCGTCCTGGCAGTATGGGACGAAAAAAACATGGCTGGTGTTATGCAGCAAGCCGATGTTTTTACCGTTGGCACCCAGGCCGTCATTGGTCGCAATGCCCAGAAGGACAGGTTTGTTGTTTCGAAGCTGCGCCTTGGCAGCCATCGTCACAGAGGTATCGGTAATACCGTTGGCAAGCTTTGCGAGCGTATTTCCGGTACAGGGCAGTATCGCCATGATGTCAAGCATATTCCTGGGGCCAACAGGCTCTGCATCGACAATGGTGGTAATACATTTTTTCCCGGTGATTTTTTCAATTCTGCTTCTGAAATATTCCGCCTTTCCAAACCGGGTATCGGTAGCTTCAACGATCCCGGACAGGATGGGGTATATGTCCGCTCCCAGCGCGGCCAGCTTTTCCATTTGAGCAAGTGATTTATCCAGCGTGCAAAAGGAACCTGTCAGTCCAAAACCAATTTTTTTCCCGGCAACATTCACTTTTTCCCTCCTCCTTCCAGCATCACGTTATCGATGGTTTTCTTAATGATTTCAGCGGCGGTCATCGGTGCCACCTTTCCCGGAAGGCTTAATGCCCAGTCGGTTTTAAAGCCCAGTTTTCTTGCATGCTCGAAATCAATCCCGCCGGGTTTCGATGCCAAATCCAGCAGATAGCAATCCAGATGGATTTTATTCAGGATGTCCGCTGTTATCAATAAATGAGGCACGGTATTGATGATCACGTTCATATCTGTGACATACCGCTCCAAATCATTCAGGTGCACCGGCTTGAAGCCGTTTGCTTCAATCCAGCTTAAATCGGCATAATTTCTGGCCTCAACCCAAACATCGGCACCAAAGCCTGACAGAATGCCGGCCAGCACCTTCCCGATTCTCCCATAGCCCAGGATGAGGATTTTACTGTTGTGAATGGTTCTTGGGATCGCATGGATAATCAGTTCCACGGCGCCTTCAGCCGCAGGGATTGCGTTCAGGACAGCCATTTCTTCCCGATCCAGCAGGTCAAGATAATGAATCCCTTTTTTTGTGAGAATTTCCCGGATATCCTTTTCGATTTTCCCGGCTACAAAGAATGCGTTGTCAGGTATCATTTCAATCAGGGTATGAACCGGAAGCGCTTCCTCCGATAAGGGCATGTTGACGAGGCCACCTGCCGCAGCCAGCGGAATGCCGCAGACGATGACATCCGCATTGGTCACCGTTTGCGTCAGATTGACATTTTTGTTGTTGGAAAGCTTTTTATCAAAGCCATATATCTCAACCCGGTGATATTCCTTTTTCAGTAGTTCGGCAAGATATGTACTGCGCATATCTCCGCCGATGATAAGGTACTTCGGTTTTTGCATTCAAATACCCCCTGCAACAATCATTTTCCGGTTTCTTATACTCTTCGCGTATAATCCATCGTATGACGTGCAGGGGGTTCAAGTGCTTGTTTTTACGTTTGAAATTTCAGGTGATGTCCGCCTGTTTTGGTACAGGTTCCGTTAAAACCTGATGTTGTCCAGCAATTTGGGATCAAAATCAATATCTCCGATGGCCGACAGACCCATTTGCTCTGTCTTGAACACATATTGAATGACGGAATCAATGCTTTCGAGTGAAACCCTGTTGATGCTCTCCAGAACCTCATCCGGCGTCCGTATCCGGCCCATCATCAGCTGGGATTTTCCCATGCTGTTCATTCGGCTGCTGGTGCTGTCCAGACCCAGGATGAAGCTCCCCTTCAGTTGGTTTTTTGCTTTTTCAACATCGCTCTCGGTCAGGGTTTCCTGGGTGAGGGTCTGTATTTCATTCTGGATATGCCGGATGACTTCTTCATACTGCTGAGGACTGGAGGCGGCATAAATCGTGAACATGCCGACATCCCGGTAGGAGGTAGGGTAGGAATAGATGGAATATGCCAGCCCCAACTCTTCACGAACCTTCTGAAACAGCCGGGAGCTCATGCCGCCGCCCAGAACATTGTTCAGCGTTAAAAGCGAATACATGCTTTCCTCGCCATGCTTCACACCCCTGAAGCCAAGGCACATGTGAACCTGTTCGGTATCCTTGCGTTTCACCTTGATGCTTCTGTTAAACCACGGTTTGTAAGCGACCACTTTACAGAAATTCTTTGACTTCCAGCCGTTGAAATATTTTCTGACCATTTCTACAAGCTTCTGCTCGTCAAAGTTCCCGGCCACCGAGATTACACTGTTCTCTGGGATATAGTAATTGCGCATATACTCCAGGATGTCCTCCCGCTGTATGCCTGAAACCGACTGATAGCTGCCAAGGATGGGATACCCCAGCGGGTTTCCGCTCCAAACCTCTTCGGTCAGCATGTCATGCACCATTTCTTCCGGATAATCCTCATACATGCTGATCTCTTCCACAATGACCTTTTTTTCGGTCTCAATGTGGATGGGGTCATAACG
>JAEZBW010000322.1 GCA_023426765.1 Bacillota bacterium | reverse complement strand
GCCGCCGCCGCCGCCGCGGGCCTGTCCTGCGCCGGCTGCGCCGAAAACTGCTGCACAAGCTTTTTCCAGCACCACACCAACGTCGAATGGCTCTACCTGCGCGAGGGCTTGGCCAAGCTGCCGCCCGAACGCCGCCAAGCCTACGAAGCCCGGGCTCGCGACTACCTCGCCCAGGCCAAGGAAGCGCTTGGGCGCGGCGAGACGCCGCAGGTCATGTGCCCGGTCAACGACGACGGCCTGTGCGGCCTCTACCAGCACCGGCTCATGATCTGCCGGCTCCACGGCGTGCCCAACGTGCTGCTGGCCGGCATGAACATCCGCGAATTTCCCGGTTGCGGCCCCTGTCAGCGCCTGACCCCCGCCGGCAAGGAAGCCAAGGCCATGGACCGCACGCCGCTTTTGCGCCGTCTGGCCGGCCTCGAAATGGAACTGTGGGGCAGCAAGCCCGGCCGGCCGCCCAAGGTCGACCTGACCCTGGCCGAGATGATCGTGGCCGGCGGCCCCGGCGGGCGTGAGGAGTAGGGGAGAGGGAGACAAAGAGGAAGAGGCCTCCGGCGGCCGGGGGCCTGAGGCCCCCAGACCCCCCGAATGGGGGAAATGGGTAAGGGGTTTTCGGTAGGGAGCGGCGCGCTGTCGGCTGGGAGGCCCGTGATGTCGGGGCCGGCGGTTGGCCGCCGGGAACAGGAAAAGGGGGATGGCATGGATGCCTTGCGTTTTTCGCGGCGGGTTGCCGTCGTGCTGGCCGGTGGTCTGCTCCTGGCGGCGGGGCTTATGGGCTGCGCCCGCACCACGGTGTCGCATCTTGAGTCCCGGCCGGCGGTGACCGCCGCGCCGGCGACGCTCTCCATGAAATATTTCCGCTTCGAATTCACCGGCAAGCCGACCGATGCCGGCTATGTCCTGCGCGGCCGGGCCGCGCCCGTGCCCGACGATCTGCCGCCCTGGTGCGATCGCCTGGAAGAGTTGACCCTGACCGCCTACCTGCGCGACCCCTCGGGAACCGTGCTGTCCACGGCCGAGAAGCGCTATCCCGGCATGAACCTCGGCGACGGCGCGGCCGTGCCCTTCGAGTTCACTCTCTCCCCAGAAGGCGACGCGCCCGGCAACTACGGCATTTCCTTCGGCTACAAGGCCGTCTTCGGCTCCAAAGCCGCCCGTAGCGCCGTCTCTCCCGCCGGCCCGCCCCCGGCCGGCGCCGTGTTCTTCGCCGGCGAAGGGGCCGTGCGGATGCAGTAGCCCGATGAGGCAAGGGGCCGGAGGCGAGAGACTGGCCTTCGGCGGCTGGGAGGATAATCCCCAGGACCCCTTGAAGGGGGGGGCGGTGATCTGGCGGGAGACCCCGTCACAGGCCGCCGCGAAACACGGCCAACGTCGAGAAGCTACAGATTTGTCGCGCGCCCTACACCTTTGTGGGGCGCGTCGTTGTTTTGTCGGGTCGGGTGCATGGGGATGCCGGCCTATTGCGCCGGCTGGCGGCCACGGCGAGGTTTGGCACGCTCCTTGTAATAAACCCATCGACCCCGGTGCCCGGGGACGCGGCCGGACGGGAAATCCTCCACTCGAAAGGCCGCCTCCCCACCCCTCCTTGGCTGGTTATGGTTAGGCGTTCCGCGTACGTGCAGAAGCGGCGTTGCAGCGATGCAGCGCCGCTTCTGCGTGCGCGCCCCGGCCCGGGCATCCGTCTTGGCCCAGACGTCAAACCCTTTACGCGCCCGGCCCATTGAGGTAACGCCAAGAGGCCGGCAATCCGTGCCGTGTCCGGCCAAGCGCCATGATAATCCGCATCGCCCTGCGAAACCTTCTGCACGACCGGGTGCGCCTGGCCGTCACGCTGACCGGCGTGGTCTTCGCGGTGGTGCTCATCGCCGTCCAGGGCGGGCTTTTCGTCGGTTTCACCCGGGCCACCTCCTGCGTCATCGAAAATACCGAGGCCGAAATCTGGGTAGCCTCCCGGGGCGTGCGCAATTTCGACGTCACCCACCCCCTGCCCGACCACAAATTTCACCAGATCCTTGGCGTGCCGGGCGTGGGCCGGGCCGAGCGCTTCATCGTGCGCTTCGCCAACTGGAAAAAGCCGGCCGGCGGCCAGGAATCGGTGGAAGTCATCGGCTTTGACCCGGGCTCGGGCCTGGGGCGGCCCTGGGATGTCGTGGCCGGTTCGGAGGCGGCTCTGCTGCTGCCCGATACCGTGGCCGTGGACGAAATCTATCTGGTCAAGCTCGGGGTCAAGGGCCTGGGCGACCGGGCCGAGATCAACGACCGCCGGGCCAGAGTGGTGGCGCTGACAAGAGGCATCCGGTCGTTCACCACCTCGCCCTACATTTTCACGTCCTACGAAAACGGCCTCAAGTACGCGAGCCTGGGCCGCAGCCAGAGCGCCTACGTGCTGGTGCGACCGGCCCCGGGGGTGGCGGCGGCGGCCCTGCGTGACGCCATCGTCGCCGCCGTGCCCGATGTGGACGTCTTCACCCGCGAGGAATTTGCCCGTAAAACTCAGCACTACTGGATGTTCACCACCGGGGCCGGCATGGCGCTTTTGATCGCCGCCTCCCTGGGGCTTGTCGTCGGCGGCGTGGTGGTGGCCCAGACGCTCTACGCCACCACCGTGGACCATCTGCCGGAATTCGGCACCTTGCGGGCCATGGGCGCGCCTGGGGGCTACATCCACCGCATCATCGTGGCCCAGGCCGTGGCCGCCGCCCTGGTGGGCTATGGCTTCGGCATTGTCCTCAGCTATTTCCTGGTCGGCCTGGCCGAGCGGGGCGGGGCGTCCATCGTGCTGCCGCCGGGCATGGCCGTGGGGCTTTTTTTTCTTACCGTCATCATGTGCGTGACGGCCGGGCTGGTCTCCATCCGCAAGGTGACCAGCATTGACCCGGCCATGGTCTTCAGGGGAGCGTGAGAGACATGGCCGCCGCCAGGACGCTGCTCGCCGCCAAGGGCGTGGCCAAGACCTTCCGCCTGGGCAAGGTGGAGGTGGCCGCCCTTGGCGGCGTGGACATGACCGTCGCGGCCGGGGAGGTGGTGCTCCTCATGGGGCCGTCGGGCAGCGGCAAGACCACGCTGCTCTCCATCCTCGGCTGCATCCTGTCCCCCAGCGCCGGCAGCGTGGCTGTCCTGGGCCGCGACACGGCCGGCCTGCCCGAGGCCGAGCTGGCCAAGGTGCGCCTGGCCCACTTCGGCTTCATTTTTCAGGGCTACAATCTGTTTCCCACCTTGCGGGCCGAGGAAAACGTCCGGGTGGCCCTGGACCTGCGCGGCGTCAAGGGGGCCGACGCCGTGGAGCGTTCCCGGGAAGCGCTTTGCGCCGTGGGCCTTGACGACAAGTTCCGGATGCTGCCTCGGGATTTGAGCGGCGGCCAGAAGCAGCGCGTGGCCATCGCCCGGGCCTTGGTGGCCGAACCCGATATTCTGC
>JAEZBW010000308.1 GCA_023426765.1 Bacillota bacterium | reverse complement strand
CAGCATCAGCAGTTCCATCTGCGCGATCCCAACGTCTCCGGCGGTGACCATCGCCTTTATCACCTTCTGCCGGTCCGGTGGGGCAATTGTTTCCAGGCCGTCCATTGCACGCAGCTCATCCGGGGTGTATCCGAGCATTGATAGGTACCGGTTGTTCCAGCGCAGCAGGTTGCCGTCTTCATCAAACATACAAACAATGGCCGGGACGGAATCCATCAAGGTTTCCAGGTCGTTTTGTGAGCGCCGCAGCGCCTCTTCGATCACGCGCCGCTCACCCACCTCGTTCAACAGTGAGGTGTTGATTTCGCGCAGCTCAGCGGTACGCTCGACCACCTGCTGCTCCAGGTTGGCGTACGCCATCGCCAGCGCTTCTTCCGCCTGAATGCGTTCAGTGATATCGCGAATGGTCATGGTAATGAACCGCGCCCCGCTGGTTGGGTCCACATAGCGCGACTTCTTTGTCGAGATCGTCACGGAGCGGCCACCCGGCAGAACAGTTTCTTCGTATACCGCCGTTTCACCTGTGTTCAGCACTTTCTCATCCTGCGCCCAATACACGTCTGCCAGCACACGGGGTAAGATATCACGATCAGTTTTGCCCAAGATATTCTCGCGCTTGTGGTTCATCAGCAAACAGAACGCTTCATTTACCTGAACAAAGCGGTGATTGCTGTCTTTCACCACCACGGGATCATCCAGCGCGTTAATGATCCCGTGAAGAAAGGCGCCCGCCCGGCGCAGGCCTTCTTCAGCACGGCGGCGCTCATTCAATTCGTTTTGCGCCTGCTGAAGATGCTGGAACAGGCTCCCGCGCATCCAGCTGGTGAACATCGCCGCGTAAATGATGATCCCACCATACGCAATCCAATGAGTGAGTGTAACCTGCCCGGACGGTTCAGGCAGCCGCCCTGAGGCATTCATCCATAGCAACCATGTGATCGACACGGCGATCAGGCCGGTGAAAAAAACCATCGCCTTACGGTTAATGGTCAGCACCGCCGTGATCACAATCATCATGTATGCGGCAATGAGGGGAGTTTGCAGCGGCCCAATGAAGTAAAGAACCGCTGTGAGCAGCCCGGTGAACATGATCAGCATGATGAAAACTGCAGTTCTTACCCAACCACGATACAGTAGCATCAACGGCAGGATCAAGAAACCCACCGCGACCCCCGCCCTGCTCAGAGAGTTGAATGTGCTGTGCCCAATCATCAGGTCTACAGCCATTCCAAAGAGGATCAATAGGATATCGACAAGCAAAACAGAATGAACCAGCCGCGCCGTGCTGGTCAACTGCATATCATCCTTATAGACTGGCGGAGCCATCCAACCCCGTATTTTCCCCAATATCACCGGACGAGCACTCCTCTACCTGATAAAGCCCCGTTTAAAAAAAGAAACAACGCACAGCGGTCGCGTACGATTTGGCATCTGTACAAAATTGAAAATTCTTTCTTATTTTATCCCCAGACAGATTGAAATAGGTCTACGTTTTTGAAAGGAAACTGCGGATCAGAAAATTGGACATTACAGCATGGTTTAAGGCAGATATTTTTCAACAAACCTCTTTTTATGAAACACCTCCGTGCTCTCCCAGATTCGCTACCAAAAAGGTATAATTTGCCGCATGGCAGATATGGAAGTGTGGAAAGGGCTGCGCGAAGTAACCCCAGAGCGGGCAGAGATGGCGCGGCAGATATTGGAAGAAACACGCGCCGGGGCCGACCTTACCCGCGCAACACGCAAGCACCCGCTGCCCGGCGGCGGCTACCTGCCCAAGTCTGTGTTGGTGGCGGTGTACCAGCGCCTGGTGGAAACCGGTGAATGGCAGAGCGACCCGGCCCTGCTCGCCCGCATCCGCATGAAACCGGTGCGCACGCTTTCGGGTGTCACAACGGTTACCGTACTTACCAAGCCCTACCCCTGCCCGGGCAAATGCGTATTCTGCCCCACCGACGCGCGCATGCCCAAATCCTACCTGCCGGATGAACCAGGGGCTATGCGCGGTCTTCAGAACGCCTTCGATCCGTACCTCCAGGTTCAGTCGCGGCTCGAATCGTTGAACGCAACCGGCCACCCCACCGAAAAGATCGAGCTGCTGATCCTGGGCGGCACGTGGTCATCTTACCGTCGCGACTACCAGGAATGGTTTATCCTGCGCTGCTTTGACGCGCTAAACGAGGTGAAATCGGCCACCCTGGAAGAGGCCCACCGCCGCAATGAGACCGCACCGCACCGCAACGTAGGTCTGGTGATTGAAACCCGCCCGGATGAAATCGACCCCCGCGAGCTGGCGTGGCTGCGACGGCTGGGTGTCACCAAGGTACAGATGGGCGCGCAGTCGTTGGATGACCGCGTTCTGGAACTAAACAAGCGCGGGCACACCGCCGCGGAGACTCTGCGCGCCACTGCCATGCTGCGCGCGGCGGGTTTCAAGATCGTTCTGCACTGGATGCCCAATCTGCTCGGCGCCACCATCGACAGCGATCGCGAAGATTTTACCCGCCTGTGGTCCGGCGGCTACTGCCCCGACGAGATCAAAATTTACCCCTGCCAGCTGCTGGCCAACGCGGAGCTGTACGAATACTGGCAGCGCGGCGAATACACCCCCTACACCCAGGAAGAGCTGGT
>JAEZBW010000242.1 GCA_023426765.1 Bacillota bacterium | reverse complement strand
CTCCTGCTTCAATGTCAGAAGGTTTCTGATCGGTTGAAGCCTTGCGGAAACCATTCGGGGGATCTTCCCATGGTGTTTTGCATTTCCATGGATTCGCTTCTGCAGAGTCTGTATGCTTTCACCAAAGGTGGTGTAACATTCGGTGCAGCCAAGCAGCCCTGTTTTATTAAACTCCTCAATCGTCTGACCACAGGACGCACATTTTAATGCCGGTACAGTCTCATTGGGGATTTTCTTTGAGACCTCCTGTCCCATAATTCCCGAAAGAAGCTTATGGAGATTGATCTTGATTTCATTACTTTCCCTTGCGCACGCTTCGCAAACAACCATTTCCACCTTCTGGCCGTTGAGTATCCTCGTAAAATGCACGGTCGCCTGCCTTTGCCTGCACAGCTGGCACATCAGCATCGATTCTCCCCCCTTAAATCACAAGGCTCATCAGCATGTTTTTCAGAATGGTCATTCTGATCTCATCGCGCAGCTCGGGTGAAACCGCCACCAATGCCTTGTCGGATGTGGCCGCCTTCATCAGGCCGGCTTCCTGCTCGCTGATGATGTCATAATCCACAAAATTCTGAATGAAGATTTCGCAGGTGTGCTGTGATAGTTTATCACCGATGGAGGTGATGATATGCATCAGATATTCGCCCACCGATCCTGCATTCAGCCGTTTGATGCTGATATAGCCTCCGCCGCCCCTCCGCGATTCCACATAATACCCCTTGTCTGTTGAAAACCGGGTGCTTATGACATAATTGATCTGTGAGGGGACGCAATTGAAGCGGTTTGCCAGCTCATTGCGCTGGATTTCCACCGCGCCATCCATATCTTCTATCATTTCCTTGATAAAGGATTCAATAATATCGCTTAGTCTTGCCACGCCATCACCTTCTTTTGTCTTTGACTATCTCTGACTTTAATTATACTTGAAAACTTTTCTTTATGCAAGGGGGGAGAATACAGGCAAAGGGACATTCTGCCTGGTTCATTGAACCTGGTGAATGTCCCTTTTATTCTTCCCATACTATTCTTTCGTTTTATCAAATGCCCTAAGACCCCTGCCTCTATAGGCGGGGGATAAACCGATTTCTGCTTCAGTGGTGGGTACAATCTCCCACTGAAGGACATTTGATAAAATGCTCGCGGCGCGTTGCACACAAAACGCGCAAGTCACACACAAAAACATCGATGTTTTTGTTGTGTAGTAGGCGCTTTCAGTGACCGCGTTTTGGCGCACAATTCGCGCAAGCGCTCATTGAATTGATGCATATCGAAGCGCGCAAGGTGAAGGGCGCAGGTTTTTATTCCTTTTTCACTTCCTGCGGCGGAGCTTTTCTTTTCTGGATGAATTTCTTCACAATCCAGTATCCGAACAGTCCGATCAACCCCAGAACAACCAGTGTCGGTATGGCATCGATGATGAATATTAACACATCACCCAACGCCTGGACGATACCGGTCAGACTTTCTCCCAAAGACTCCTTCAGCCGATCCCAGTATGTCTCTTTCGTCTTTGTCATCTCTTCGGGGTATTTTTCGGTCATCTGCAAGTATATGGTGGACAGTTCGACCAAATCGGTCCACTTGTTCAACGTACCGGTCAGCCGTTCGATTTCGGTCTGCAGCTCGGTCATGCGCATCCGTGTTTTAAAGATGGAATCCGGGTCTGTCAGCGATTTCATGTATTCTTCAAGGTAGGCGTATTCTATTTTCAGTATTTTCAGGCGACCTTCGGTGTCATAAAACTGATCGGTCACATCGGTGCTGTAAATCTGGTCGTCGATGACTTCTCCGAGCCCCTTCAGATCATTCAGGATAGTATCAAACCGGCTTGCATCAATACGAAGGGTTATGTTTCCGGTTACCCTTGTCCTGCGTTCCTCTTCAAAGTAATAAAAATCCCGGTGGATATTACTCTCTGAAACGTACCCTATTCCGGTAAGCATAGCCTGCAGGTTCCCATAGGAACTATAAAAGTCATCCACTTCGATCTTCAGGTTGGCGTTACGAATCACCTTTCGTTGCGCGAGTATATCAAGCACAGGCCCCGAACCGGTGGCAGTAACGGCCGCCGTGTCAACCCCGGTGCCTCGGATTCCTCCGGCTGCAGGTTCCCGGGGTGCTTCCATGCTGTAATCATATGCAATATCTTTTTCATAGGCAGCTTTATTTTCCGATATGCTGTATGAAGGGTATGACTGCGGCGTACTCGGTGCAACACCCATACCGCCTGTATTGGTGGAATTCTTGGCGGCAGAGCATCCCATCAGGATGGACAAAGCCAAAACCACTGCAAGAATGACAGATAGACCTTTTTTCTTTGTTTTCATTTCCTCAACCTCCTCCACATTTTGCTTTACCATTGTTTATCCAACTGTCACCGCCCCAGGGAGACCGTTCGGAAAACCAGGTTTATTCACATTTTACCGGGTTCCAAGTCTGGAAACCCGCATGGCAATGTATATTTTTACACATCTATACTTGTTTTTTATGAACAAACCGACTTTCCGAGCCGGCTCCTGGGTGCACGTTTTATTGATGGACAGGTTCTGTTTTTCTATCTGTTGATTCGACGGCCAGTCAAACGGAAAAGTTCCCTGCCGGCTGATTTTTCGGGTTTTCTGCCATCACTGTGCAGGCATTATCCTGTTGCCGCCGGGGATGTGTTATTCAGCAGAAGATGGCTTATGTGAAGAAGTTGCGCGTTATGTCCCCTTCAACAATAAAGGCTGCAACAAAACCTAAGTTTTGCTACAGCCTTTATGTTCAGTGGATTATTCTTCTTCTTCCTTATCCTTCTTCGCTTCGGCGACTACCTTTTCCGCAATGTTCTGCGGTGCTTCCTCGTACCGCTCGAACCGGATGGTGTAGGAACCTCTTGCCTGTGTCATCGAGCGAAGGTCGGTGGCGTATTTGAACATTTCAGCTTCGGGAACTTCGGCCACAACCTGCTGCATGCCGCCCGCCGCAGGGTTCATTCCGAGAATGCGGCCTCTGCGCTTGTTCATGTCACCGATGATATCACCCATGTAGCTGTCGGGCACCAGAACCTCCACGTGGGAGATGGGCTCGAGCAGTACGGGGCCTGCTTGCTGAACGCCTTCCTTGTAGGCCAGGTTGGCTGCAATTTTAAATGCCATTTCGGATGAATCCACCGGGTGGTATTTTCCATCAACCAGGGTGGCTTTCAGATGAACAACCGGATAACCCGCCAGCACACCCTTCTGGATGCTTTCGCGCAGGCCTTTTTCAACAGCGGGGAAATACTGCTTGGGTACTGCGCCGCCGAAGATCTTTTCTTCAAAGACAAGATCCTCTGTCGGTCCGGGTTCAAACTCAACCCAGATATCCCCGAACTGGCCATGTCCGCCCGATTGTTTCTTGTGCTTGCCTTCAACCTTGACCTTTTTACGGATGGTTTCACGGTATGGGATTTTGGGGTTGCTCAGCTCTACTTCCACCTTGAACTTAGCCTTCAGTTTGCTGAGAATCAGATCCAGATGCTGATCACCAATACCGTAAATGAGGGTTTGTTTTGTTTCAGTATTCAATTCAACCTTGAAGGTTGGGTCTTCTTCCATCAGACGGGTGAGGCCGCTTGAAATCTTTTCCTCGTCGCCCTTTGTCTTCGGCAGTACTGCCATGGACAGCATGGGCTTCGGGAACTCGATGCCCGGAAGAATAAACGGTTTTTCCTTTGTGGCCAGCGTGTCGTTGGTTTCAGTAACGGCAAGCTTTGCCACCGCGCCGATATCTCCGGTTACAAGCTGTGTCGTATTGATTTGCTGCTTTCCTTTGATGATAAACAGCTGGGCAAGCCTTTCGGTCTTGTCTTTTTTCACATTGAAAACCGTTGAATCGGATTTCAAGGTACCCGACATGACTTTGATATAGGATATTTTACCGACAAACGGGTCAACAATGGTCTTGAATACGAGTACCGATAAAGCTTCGCTGTTGTCGGGCTTCAGCTCGACAGTTCCTTCCTTGCCGGGTATCGAAGCAATGACAGATCCTCTTTCACAGTATGCGGGAACATATTGTACCACCGCATCAAGCAGCAGCTTCACACCGGCATGGTTTACGGCCGAGCCGCAGAAAACCGGAGCGATCTCACCGGATTTGATACCCGTTGCCAGACCCTTCAGAATTTCCTCGTCCGAGAAGGCTTCGCCTGAGAAATATTTTTCCATCAATGCTTCATCTGTTTCAGCAACCGCTTCCGAAATTCCTTCACGGTATTTTTCCACAGCCGATTGCATGGAAGCGGGGATATCGGTGTCAACGAATTCCTTCCCGGAAAACCTTTTGGCTTTCATCGTTGCAACATTGACAATACCGGCAAAGGCTCCGTTTTCCATGATGGGCAGCTCAAACGCGATGACATTCTTTCCGAATTTATCCTGTAATTGATCAAAGACTTTAAAAAAGTCTGAATTCTCTTCATCAATCTTGCTGATAAACAGCAATTTTGCGATTTTTTGCTTTGTAGCCTCTTCCCAGGCTTTTTCGGTTCCAACCTGCACACCGTCTTTGGCGCTTGCTAGAATGATGGCCCCATCGGCCACACGCAGCCCTTCCTGCATTTCACCGACAAAGTCAAAGTAACCAGGCGTATCAATGATGTTAATCTTGTGCCCGTTCCATTCAACCGGTGCCAGTGAAGTACCCGTACTGATCTGACGTTTGACTTCCTCCGGATCGTAATCCATCACTGTGTTTCCGCTGACAACACTGCCGAACCGATCCGTCGCCTTTGCGTCATAAAGCATGGCTTCGGCCAGTGTTGTCTTGCCCGCTCCTCCATGTCCCAACAGGCAGATATTGCGTATTTTGTCTACGCTATAGTCTTTCATACCAATTCCCCCTTTTCACTCCTGTAAACCAGGTGGTTTTCATAATGGCCGTGCACAAAACACGATATATGATTTCCCCGATGAGGCTTTGAAGAATGTCGGGGAAAAACAAGCACATATGTATGTTTGGCCCCTCCAGGCGACCCGCCTGAGGTTTTTATGATTTGGAACAAAAGCAGCCTGGCAGCGCTGTAAAAACGGAAGCAGCTGCACAGGCAATTGCAGCACATTACTGTTTTTAAGGGATGCCTCATTATTTTGGTAAATCCTATACGGTATTATACCAAACTTTATCGGTTGTTAATAGCTATGGAGAGCTTTTTTTAACTTTTTCCCGCTTAAATGCGAAATTTCCCCCACAGGCTTATTAAAACCGTCCCACACAATGTTACCATATATGCAGGATCAAATTCAATCAAATTTGTTTTCAATCTGAAGATCTGAAAGACATGTTGTTACTGTTCACGGGTAGTATCTGAAAACCATCCGCGGTACCCGCTTCGGGTGTTTTGTCTCCTCTGACAACAAAGCACTAACCTCTCTGCACGCATTTAACGATTTACTTGTTTAAGTTGAGGTC
>JAEZBW010000173.1 GCA_023426765.1 Bacillota bacterium | reverse complement strand
AATATGAAGTGGAACCGGACATCATCTGTATCGGCAAAGCATTAGGCGCAGGATTCCCCATCGCGGCCATCCTCATTCACGACAGGCTGGAGGGTTTCGGCCCGCTGGGAGAGGACATCCATACCTTCTCGAACAACAGCATCGCACAGGTAGCTGCATTAAAGCAGATAGAAATCATTGAAAGGGATCATCTGCTGGAAAATACCAATTCGGTGGGAAGTTTCTTCGGCGAAAAGCTTGCCGCACTGCAGCAGAAATACCCCTGCATCGGCGATATCCGTCAGGTTGGTCTGCATGTCGGAATTGAAATCGTGAAGGATCCAAAAACGAAGGAACCGGACATGGTGCTTGCACAAACCCTGAAGCATATTGCCATGCATTTAGGATTGATCCTCGGAGAAGCTGGGTATCGTATGAATGTTCTGAAGATCAAGCCACCGCTGATCATCACCAAAGAGGAAGCCGCCGAAGTGCTTGGCATCTTTGAAGCTGCTATCCAGGCTGCTTTGCAGAAGGTTCAGGCCGGATGAGGCGGATTCCAAAAATGACAGCGCGCTTCCGTTCATCATAGCGTAAAGCGTACATGGGGATTCTTATGTATAAAAATGAACTGGTTGAAAAATATGCTCAGAATGCCGAAGACCGGCTTGTTCTTGCACGGGTGCTGGACAAAATGGAAGAAGCCGGCAGAAAAAATGTCATCACCAGCTCGCACTTTCTGAACGAAAACCAGAGCACGCTGGCAGAATTAATGATAAAGGCACAGGGGAACCCTGCTCATCTCTTTTATGGAGGCTTTGAGGGTGCGCTTCGCAAGGTTGTCCTGTTTTTCCCGGATTATCTGGAACCGACAGTGCCTGTGGATGAAAACGCAAACCCACTGGCCGTTTTGCGCTGTTTATATTCAAAGGCGCATACGCCCTCGCACCGGGATTTTCTTGGCGCTTTGATGGGCTGCGGCGTGAAGCGTGAGACCATCGGGGACATTCTCGCCGGGGAAGGAAGCTGTGACATCATTGTACTGAAGGAAATCCTGCCCTATCTCACGTCCAGCCTGGAGTCCGCAGGGAAAACCAGGCTGACGAATACAGTGGTCGAAATGAATCAAATTCAGGTTCCAAAGGCTGAATTCAAGCTGGTGAAAGATACAGTTGCTTCACTGCGGCTGGATAACGTGGTAGCTGCGGGCTTTTCCACCAGCAGGGAAAAGGCGTCGGAGGCTGTTAAGGCCGGCAAGGTGTTCCTGAATCATATGATCTGCACGAAGGCCGATAAGCCCGTTAACGAAGGGGATATGCTCTCTGTTCGCGGTTTGGGTAAGTTTGAGCTGCAGCAGGTGGGTTCATTGACGAAGAAGGGGCGTCTGCCAATTGTGATGAAAAGGTTTATCTGAAAACATCAGCGTCATCCTTATCAGTAGCGGCATCCCGAGTGTTTAACAGTGTCATCCCGAGCGCTTAGCGATGTCATCCTGAGTGAAGTGAAGGATCTATAATGATGTTCAGGAAAATATCCTGCGTTTTGCTTCAGATGACATAGATGTCGCTTGGTATTATATAAATTATATGCCTGAATGTCGCTTTGATCGACACAGGGCGATCACATTCTTGACACAATTTCCTTGAAATGCTATTGTTAAGAAGATGAGGGGGTAGAGTTAGATGAGGTTAAATTATCGGCGTACATTCTTCATTGGTCTTGCGTTTTTGTCCATCTGCGCATTCTGGCAGCTTTACGAAAACATTATCCCGCTTATTCTGAAGAATACCTTTGGGATCGGGGATACCGTATCCGGTGTGATCATGGCCCTCGACAACGTTCTTGCGTTGTTTATGCTGCCTCTGTTCGGCACTCTTTCCGACAAAACAGCAACCCCCTGGGGAAAAAGAATGCCCTTTATTATCGGCGGTACAGCCCTGGCGGTCATCTCCATGGTCTTTATGCCCATCGGCGACAATGCCGGAATTCTGCCGGTTTTTCTCATTGCTCTTTTCATCACGTTGATCGCGATGAGTACATACCGCTCGCCGGCAGTTGCACTGATGCCCGATGTCACTCCCAAACCGCTGCGTTCCAAGGCAAATGCCGTTATTAATCTGATGGGCGCGGTAGGCGGAGCGCTCACGCTTGCCATAATGGCATTCATGATACCGGCTGTTGACAAACCCAACTACTTTCCGGTATTTTCAATCATCGCCGGTTTGATGGTGGTAGCGGTAGTGGTTTTGTTCTTCACTGTGAAGGAAAACAGGCTCGTTGCTGAAATGCAGTCTCAAAACGGCCACCAGGCCCAGGAAGAAGCGGCGGTGGAGAATAAGGGAAAGATGGCCCCTGAAGTACGGAAAAGCCTTATTTTCATTTTAACCTCCATCTTCTTTTGGTTTATGGCTTATAACGCCGTCACAACGGCTTTCTCCAAATATGCACAGGACTTTTTAAAGATTAAGGGCGGCGGTTTTGCAGCAAATCTCCTGATTGCCACTGTTGCTGCCATAATCTCATATATTCCTGTAGGAATGATTGCATCAAAGGTTGGTCGTAAGAAAACGATTCTGGTCGGGATACTGATGCTGTTTGCATCGTTTGCTGCTGCCAGTTTCTTTACGGCTTACAGCCCGTTATTAAGCGTACTGCTGGTGATTATCGGCTCGGGCTGGGCAGCCATCAATGTAAATTCCTATCCCATGGTGGTGGAAATGTCAAAGGGATCGGATGTAGGAAAATATACAGGGTATTATTATACATTTTCCATGGCAGCCCAGGTGCTTACTCCCATCCTTTCCGGCGCGCTTCTGGAGCATGTGAGCTATCGCACGCTGTTTCCGTATGCTGCATTTTTTATGGTAATGGCTTTTTGTACCATGCTGATGGTGCGCCATGGCGACAGTAAACCGATTACTCCGAAAAGCAAGCTGGAAATGATGGATGTTGGAGACTAAAACAATGATTATCGCCGGGCTTTTTATTTTACTTTTAATGATTCTGTTTCTATATTTGATAAAGCCAAATGTAAAGCGTTTTAACGGGTTTCCGGTTCCGCTGTTTGCCCACCGGGGGCTTCACGGAGAAGGCGTACCGGAGAATTCTCTCGCAGCTTTTATCCAGGCAAGAGACAGAGAACTTGGCGTGGAGCTGGATGTAAGGTTTACATCCGATAAAAAGCTGATTGTATTTCACGATGATACCCTGAAGCGGTTGTGCGGCGAGGATATTCCCGTCAAATCACTTCGCTTCGATGAACTGGAAAAGTACCGTTTATCCGGAACCAATGAAAGGATCCCTCTTTTTGAAGAGGTGCTGCTAGCCTTAAAGGGTATGCCCGTCATCTGTGAAATCAAGTCGATGCCGGGGGAAGATGTCAAGGAGATTTGTGAAGAGGTCTGCCGGCAAATAGAATCCTATAGCGGGTTTATGTGCATTGAGTCCTTTAATCCGTTTGTGATACAGTGGTTTGCAAAAAACAGACCGGATATGATACGCGGGCAGCTTTCCATGAACTTCATGAAAGCGGAGGAACGTCTTCCTTTTACACAAGCCTTCGCGATGACAAACCTTTTCATCAACATTCTGGGCAGGCCGGATTTTATTGCATATCGTTTTACAGATGATTCTGTCGGATTTTATCTGTGCCGCAAAATATTCAATCCGGTATGCGCGGCATGGACAGCCAGGGGTAGGAAGGAACAAAAACAGGCCGGGTTAAAATACCAGGCTGTAATCTTTGAGGAGGATCAAAACGAAACAGGAACGGGACATGACAAAGAGTAGATGAAAAACCCACAGATGCAAATCAGTTCCGTACCGAAGCTTACGGGGGAAAGATAGAAAAGCCTGATTTCAGTTATAACGTGTAGGACGGCAATACGGTGAAATGGAGGCTTTAATATGCATTATGAGAAGTCCTGCGGGGCTTTGATTATCCGGAAGTTCGGAGGGGTTTTCAAGGTTCTTTTAACAAATCGTGTTAAGGATGGCTGCTGGTCCTTCCCCAGGGGGGAGCCTAAGGAGGATGAAACAGAATTTGAGTCGGTTGTTCGCGTTGCCGGGGAACAATGCGGGCTGGATGTAGTTCTGGACAATGATTTCCGTTATGTAACCACTTATTTGCCCAGAAAAGCAGTCACTAAAAATGTCATATACTATCTGGCAATATCCGATGAGGGAGAGATGGTTCCCCGGTTAAAAGAAGATCATGAGGCTGAGTGGGTCACTTTACAGGAAGCATCATCCAGGGTGATTTATAGCAGTGACCTTGCATTGCTGGAGTCCGCCTCGAAATATATTCATATTAAATACAGATGAGCCAGCAGTAAGGTTCTATAAAAAACGGGCGGAGAGGAACGTTATTTGTTGTCAGTGGGGACTGAATAAAAAATAAGTTTAACACCTATAAAAAAGATATACCCTGCTACACTGTACCAGGGTATATCTTTTTAACACGATACTTTAAATTATCTTAACCCAATCGTTCAGAGATAATAGCATAACTTATCATCTTCACATTCAGAGGCCTTAATAGATTCTCTCCATCATGGGCCAGAAATTCGTTTACGCATCCAGCAGGTTCAGGGTGTAAAATCGCTCGGTCATAATTTTCTGTGGTATAATCAATAGGAGAGGATTAAATTGGAAAACATATGGATTGAGGAAGAAACCGTTGAATAGCCTAATATAGCGGGGGTTTTATATGGATTTGAATGAGAAAGTAAGCACGGGATTACAGGGGTTTGATCAGGTAATCGACAGGCTGCGGCTGGGTGATAATGTCGTTTGGCAGGTGGATTCGCTGGAAAGCTACAAGAGGATGGTAGATCCTTATGTCGCACAGGCCGTTCAGGATCGAAGAAAGATCATCTATGTCCGGTTTGGGAACCGCGAGCCGCTGATAGAAAGTGATTTCGACGCAGTCCATGTCTGTCCGGTGGAGGCGGGGAGAGGCTTTGAAAGCTTTGCCACAGAGGTTCATGGTTTAATCGAAAGGGAAGGAAAAAGAGCATTCTATGTTTTTGATTGCCTGACCGACTTGCTGGAAGTGTGGCATTCGGATCTGATGATTGGAAATTTTTTTAAGGTCACCTGCCCATTCCTGTATGATCTGGAAACCGTCGCATACTTCTCTCTCATCCGCAATGCCCACACATACAGCACCATTGCCGGAATCCGTGAAACAACCCAATTGCTGCTGGACCTATATCATGTCAATGATAAAACCTATGTACATCCGCTGAAGGTATGGCAGCGATATTCACCAACGATGTTCTTTCCGCACCTGATACAGGGGCAGAAGGCTGTAGGCATCACCTCAAGTTCGGAAGCAGCCGAGCTTTTTTCCAGCATTCACCGCGGTGCTGAAATCATGGATTACTGGGATTTAACCTTTAACAAAGCCCGTCAGATGCTGGATTATCCGCCCGAACAGCAACAACCCGCAAAGCAGTTGCTGATGTCCATGCTCATAGGAAATGAAACCAGAATGTCCGCCCTTTGTGACAGGTATTTTTCTTTGGAGGATATCCTGAAAATCGCCTCAAGAGAAGTGGGAACCGGTTATATCGGAGGGAAAAGCGTCGGAATGCTGCTGGCCAGAAAAATACTGGAGACCGAAGAGGACGGTCAGCTGGCAGCACTGCTTGAACCACATGACTCGTATTATTTGGGCTCCGACATTTTCTATACGTATATCGTGCAAAACGGCTGGTGGGAGCTTCGGACAAAGCAAAAAACCAAGGAAGGCTATTACAAATATGCGCCGGAACTGAAGGAAAAAATGCTTCGCGGAAAGTTCCCTGCCAATATCCGTGAAAAGTTTATCGGTATGCTTGAATACTTCGGGCAATCTCCCATCATTGTGCGCTCCAGTTCCCTGCTGGAAGACAATTTTGGGAATGCCTTCGCCGGGAAGTATGAAAGCGTATTCTGTGTGAACCAGGGTACGCCGGAGGAACGGTATGAAGCATTTGAGAAGGCAGTTCGTACCGTATACGCCAGCATGATGGATACGGATGCGTTAAATTACCGCATGACAAGGGGGCTTTTTGACAGGGATGAGCAGATGGCTGTTTTGGTGCAGCGCGTTTCCGGTGATTATTATGAACGATATTTCTTCCCGCATGCAGCCGGTGTTGGCAATTCTTCGAACCTGTATGTGTGGGATAAAAACATGGATATGAGCGCAGGAATGCTCCGCCTGGTGTTTGGGCTGGGAACCAGGGCTGTCGACAGAACGGTTGGTGATTATGCAAAAATCGTATCCCTGGACAATCCGATGCGTGCTCCGCTGGCAGATTATCAGGAATTGAAGAAATTCTCGCAGAGTGAAGTGGATGTGCTGTCGCTAAGTGAAAATATCATCACAGCCAGAAAGCTGGAAGAAATATTATCCCTGGACATCAAGGTAGATAAGGAACTGTTCGCGCATCCGGATTATGATGCAGTAAGCCGTCTGAGAGACCTGGGATATAACAATCTGCCAACTCCCTGGATCCTGGATTTCAAAAAGATTCTGAAGGAAACCAGGTTCCCCATGTATATGCGGAAGATTCTGG
>JAEZBW010000137.1 GCA_023426765.1 Bacillota bacterium | reverse complement strand
CCCGTACCGTATTCCCGCATAAAACTGCAATTCGGCGATTTTTCAGCCGCGATGAAGCCAGTGCACCCAATAACTGGCAAGGATGGACGGGTGATTGTCGCACTGTTTCCACAGGAACCCTATCAGTTTGAAACAGAGATCGGGCAGGAACCTGTCACTGAAGTAATTGCATCCATTCGGATAAGCGCCGCCAAAGCTTTTCCGATCCTTTGGGAAGGTAAAGTCGCCAGCCCTCCCGTTCTTTTGGTGCATGGGTTTCAGGATACTTCCGAATCGATGGTTCCGCTGAAAGATTACCTGAATGCAAAAGGGCTTTTTGCTTTCGCATTGGATTATGACACCAATACCGATCTGCCGGCGATGTCCGCTGAGCTTGACCGCGCTTTGTCCGGTTTGATGGCGGATCTGAAGACCAAGGGCATCTATGTTCAGCGTGCGGATATTGTAGCGCACAGTCTTGGCGGGCTTGTCTCAAGATACTATACGACGCAGAAGGAATACCTGCAAAAAAGCAATATCCACAAGATGATCTTCATCAATGTTCCCCACCATGGTACCCCGTGGGCAGAGGCTGGGGCAGCTATCCTGAACTCCCCTTTTCTGGCCGAGCTGTATCCCACAAGCACCCTGTATACCTCACTTTTTCCGGCCTCCATCAACAGGGGTCTGAACCACACCATTCAAACCGCCAACATTGCGCTGGAAAACGATGAGGTGGTGCCCATCCCCAGCTCCATGCTGACCTCCTGGGATATTGAAACAAAAATATACCGCATTGGCATGGAGCCATTGACCCTCGATGCGGTGATCAACAATCAGATCACCGGAAGTTCGCGCCACAGGCAGCTTCTATTCTATACTCCCGTATTCGAGGAGATTTATCACGATCTGACAAACAACCTTTCATATCCACAGAAACGGAAATAACACGAATTGAACATCTGTTTCCATATGGTTTTATCCACAGTGTTTTTCCTTGAAAACAGCGACATCGGGCCGAAAATAATGAAAAGTATCCACAAGACTGTGGATACTTTGTGGAGTACGAAAACATCTGAAACCCTTTAATATCAACTATTTCCAGATTTGCTTCGCTTTTTTTGTCTTCGCGCTTTCATTTTCTGTGGATAGTTTTACGTTTTGTCCACAGGATGTCAATACAACCTAACTTCATTACTTGCATTGACAAATTTCAACACCATGTCGGTTCATGTCTGTTATTCAAACTTCATGCTGATGTCCATCGCCATGACCGAATGGGTCAGCGCTCCTACAGAAATGATGTCCACGCCCGTGGCCGCAACCTTCTGAATGGTCTCCAGCGTTACATTGCCGGAGGCCTCGGTGATCGCTCTGCCCGCTATCAGCGAAACCGCTTCAGTCATCAGTTCGGGGGACATATTGTCAAGCATGATGATATCCGCTCCGCTTTCCAACGCTTCCTGAACCTGCTGCAGCGTTTCAGTTTCAACCTCAATTTTCACGGTATGCGGGATAGCTTCCTTTGCTGCCTGAATCGCCCTGGCGATTCCTCCTGCGGCCTGAATGTGATTATCCTTGATCAATACGCCATCTGACAGGGAGAACCTGTGATTTGTGCCTCCCCCGGTTCTTACAGCATACTTTTCCAGCATCCGCAGTCCGGCAGTGGTCTTGCGGGTATCCACCACCTTTGCCTTATAGCCGATGATCCTTTCCACATAAAGCCTTGTGACGGAAGCGATTCCACTAAGCCTTTGCAGCAGGTTCAGCGCAGTTCTTTCGGCTTTCAGAAGCGCTCTGCTGCTGCCTTCTATCTCCAGAATACGGGTTCGGTTTTCTACAAAATCGCCATCCTTTGCAAGCGGAGTCAGACGAACGGCCGGATCCAGCATTCTGAATGCTTCCATGGCAATCTCAATCCCGCACACGACACCCTCCTGCTTTGTGACAAGATAAGCACGGGAAACCGCATCCGTAGAAACCGTACAGTCGGTTGTAATATCACCCATGGGCATATCCTCCCGGAATGCCCTTTCAAGCACTTCACGGATCATCCATTTTTCCATGCAGCAGGCCTCCTTCTCCAAGGTTCTGCGGGTGCCGCTCCGGTTTGCACCGGAGATGGCTGTTACCCAACTTTAAAGGATATTGTTCTTTTTCCAGTGGATATCGTCGGTATGAGGGTAATCGGTCCGATAATGCGCTCCGCGGCTTTCGGTGCGCAGAAGGGCCGATTGGATCACCAGCTCTGACAAGGTGACCATATTGACCAGTTCCCACTGTTCTATGCCGGAATATTCCCTGCCCTGTATCTGTTGCCTGATTTCCTGAATACGGGTCAGGGCTTTTTGCAGTTTTTCCTCATTGCGGATGATTCCTACGTTATTGGTCATCAGCTTCCGGATTTGGGCCTTCATTTCAGCAGTATCGCCCAGGGGCCTGCCAAAGGTTTGCTGAATGGCCAGTGTCTGTGATGGGGATACGGCTTTGGCTTCCTTCTCAAACACATTTCGGCTTACTTCCTGGGCGATCCTTTTTCCAAAGACAAGGCCTTCCAGCAGGGAGTTGCTTGCAAGGCGGTTAGCGCCATGAATCCCGTTACAGGCGGCTTCGCCGCATGCATAAAAACCTTCAATGCCCGTTCTCCCCCAGGCATCGGTTCGTATGCCGCCCATGCAGTAGTGCTCCGCAGGTGCTACCGGTATCCGGTCCTTTGTCATATCAATCCCATAACCCAAACAGGTTTTATAAATATTAGGGAAACGGTTTTTCACGTATTCCGGATCCTTGTGGGAGATATCCAGAAATACATGGGTGGTTTCATTCTTCTGAATTTCTTCAAAAATCGCTCTGGAGACGACATCTCTCGGAGCAAGCTCCGCCATCGGATGGTAAAGCGGCATGAACCTCTCGCCGTGGGCATTCAGCAGAATTGCCCCTTCCCCGCGTACGGCTTCCGATATAAGAAATGAACGATTTTCGGGGTGAAACAGCACGGTGGGATGAAACTGGACAAATTCCAGATCCATCAACCTGCAGCCTGCGCGGTATGCCAACGCTGCGCCATCACCGGTGGCAACCGGCGGATTGGTGGTATAATGATACAATTGACCATAACCGCCCGATGCACAGATCACCGCATCGGATGCCAAAAAACGCTTTTCTCCCGAATCCTCATCGTAAACCAGTAAACCTCTGCATTGATTATCTTGCGTAACAATATCGATTGCGTAGGTTCGCTCGTGAATCTTTACATTTTGACATTTCAGCACAGCCTGAATCAGGGTGTCGCAAACTTCCTTGCCCGTCGCATCTCCCGTATGGATAATCCGGTTCTTGCTGTGGGCGGCTTCCCGTGACAAGGCCAACTGGCGGTTCTCTCCCCGGTCAAAGTTCACCCCGTAGCGGCAAAGGATCCCAATATTTTCCGCTGCTTCATTCACAAGAGCCCACACTGTATCTTCATCGCACAGGCCCGCACCTGCATAAAGCGTATCTTTAAAATGGCAGGCCGGTGAGTCTTCCTTGTCCAGAGAAACGGCAATTCCTCCCTGGGCAAGGACTGAATTGCTGATTTCCAGAGTCTCCTTTGTCACAACGGCAATCCTAACCTCCCGTTCCATCTGGAGGGCGGTATACACCCCGGCTATGCCGCTGCCGATAATCACCGCATCATAATGCTCCGTGGGCATGATGCCTGTATTGAAATTCGTCAGATATCTTTCCACACAATCCTTCCCGGGCTTTTTGTCCTTTCAGGCAAACCGATACCGGCAGTGAACCGGCAGCATCGTTTTTAAGGATTTCCTTTAATTTGTGCCGGCGTGCAGCTGCTGTATACGAAGGAATCGATCCCTCGCATGTACCGTTGAAGCCCAAATCATCCGAATGGGAATGACCCGGCCGGGCATAAAAAAAGCAATGGCTCAGGTCCATTCCACAGATTATTTGTATTCCATTGATTAAGCTTAATTGTAATACGGATTCAGCCTTTTGTAAAGAACGACAACAGCCCTCCAAAAGCCGCTTGGTACAATGTGTTACAGTC